>JACMMD010001262.1 GCA_014379235.1 Anaerolineae bacterium | reverse complement strand
GTTCGTCGATCCGCCAGCCGTTGAAGCGGCCTTCAAGGCGGGCGTGGGCGCTGTGATTCAAATCACCATCGGCGGGCAAATGGACTCGCGTTTTGAACCACTGCCCATCACGGCGCGGGTGCGGCTGCTGTCTGACGGCGATTTCACCAACGAGTCGCATGGCTCAGTGTGGCATGGCGGCAGTACGGCGGTTCTCGAAGCCGATAACTATACGCTGGTAGTGACCAGCCGCGCTGTCAGTCTATATGATCGCTCACTGTTTCTGGCACACGGACAAAACCCGCACAACTTCGATCTCGTGGTGGTCAAGTCGCCGCACTGTCAGCCGCAGTTCTTCACCGATTGGGGCGCGGTGAACGTCAACGTCGATGCGCCGGGTTCGACCAGCGCCAACCTGCACAGCTTAGGGCATACTCGCTGTGCGCGGCCCATATACCCGCTCGAACCTGATACCGAATTTGTGCCGCAGGCGAAAATATTCCAACGAGGCTAACTATGAAAATACGCGAGATACGCGCCGTCGGACTGTACGGCGCAACACCCGAAGGCGGCTGGTCGGACGAGATTACGCCGGATGTGTGCATACACACGCTCGTGTCGGTGATAACCGATGAAGGCATCAATGGTTTTGGCAGTGTGTTCACCAACGATGGTTTAGTCAAGGCGGCGCTGAAGGTTCTCGAACCGCTGTATCGCGGCGAGAACGCGCTCGAACCGGAGCGCGTCAGTGAAAAGCTGCATCAGAACACCTTCTGGATGGGGCGCGGCGGTTCGCTGACGCACACCATCAGCGCTATCGACATTGCGCTATGGGACATTCTGGGCAAGGCGACAGGCCAACCAGTCGGGCGCTTGCTGGGCGGACGCTACCGTGAGCGAGTGCGTCCATATGCTTCGCTGCTGATGGACGAACCCGAACCACTGGCCGAACATCTGCGGCAAGTGAAAGCGCAAGGTTTTACGGCGTTCAAGATCGGTTGGGGGCCATTCGGAGTTCGCAACGATGCCAAGCACGATGAAGCGATTGTCCGCGCAGCACGAGAAGCCATCGGCCCCGAAAGCGCGCTGATGGTCGATGCGGGCGGCAGCAATGCCTATTGGCCCAACGGCTACAAATGGGCGCTGCGTACCGCCGAGATGCTCAAAGATTATGACGTGACGTGGTTTGAAGAAGCGCTCAAGCCAGACGCGCTCGATGATTACGTGGCGCTGCGACGGGCCGCGCTCGTGCCTATCTCCGGCGGTGAAGTGCTGACACGGCGGCAGGCGTTTCAGCCGTGGCTGCAAGCGGGCGCGTTCGACATCGTGCAGCCGGACGTGACCAAAGTCGGCGGCATCAGCGAGGAGCGGCGCATTGCGTGGATGGCGCAGGAAAACGGCATCCAGTTCATCCCGCATGGATGGAATACGGCCCTCGGTCTGGCGGCTGATTTGCAGTTGGCGTCAGCGTTTGCGGATACACAGTTCGTGGAGTACCTCACGGGTTCGCCCTACATCGACGCGATTGTCGCTGAGGCGTGGCAGCTCGATGCCGATGGGATGCTACCGATTTCGGATAAGCCGGGGTTGGGCATCGAACTCGACTTCGATCAATTGGCGCATTATGGTCGAGGCGAGAAATTGATACCCTAAGAAAAAAGCGGGCGACACATGTGTCGCCCCTACGGATATGGTTGATTAGCGTTGGGGCGAGGCACGCCTCGCCCGTATTCAGTATTTCCTAGCTGGTG
>JACMMD010001261.1 GCA_014379235.1 Anaerolineae bacterium | reverse complement strand
TACTCCTAACGGCCCGGCAGAACCTACACCCGTGAGTAGGCTGAGGGAACAGCTTAAGCACATTACGCTTTCAAATCGTGAGGCAAATCTTCCGCTCCTGTCACTGCTTGGTCACAATAAAAATCAAGCGAACAGCGCGGCAGAAAGCCAGAAAACGCTTATGCTCATTATCACACTAGCGATGTGCTATCTCGACACCGAAAGCACAGGCCATGTGGTCAAATACCTGCAATCGATTAATGAATGTGTAAAAGTAGATAATCTGTTCATCCAGCATCCGTGCAACGGCAAAGAATATAGGACGTTTGAGCCGCGCCTCGACATCTGCTGGAACATCACGATACGCATCCTCGATTTCTTTTCGCGAGAGGCTTTGAGTACTCTCGAACAATTCGCTCAACTCATAAACAACATCGTTTACAATCGTGCGGTGCTGCATATTGATTATGATGAAACAACTCCACACATGCGGCGTGTGATCTCGTTACAGACCTCGAATTTCAACGGGGTTCTCATCGCCATCGATATTGTGAAACGCCTGATTGACTATGCCAGCGCCAACAAGGATGCAACCTCTGTTCTGCGCTACCGTCAATATCTACGAAACTACTATGATACGTTGGGATGGGTCCTGTATCGGGATACTGAGCCTTACCCCGGATTAGACATGAAATTTGTAGAGGGGTTATCATCTGATTATTCATATGACTTGAAAACAGTTTCTATTGCACCAAAAACACCTGACAAGATCATCAAGCAGCTTGAAATTGCACGGGCCTGTCTCGAAGAAATCGCGCTGAAATACGATCAAAGCAGCTCTATCGTCTATTATCATTTGGCCAGAATTCATCTGGCTATGCTGGAACGGCGCTGGCAGCAGCTTGATGCCATCAATCAGAAGTCTGTGTCCAAGATCGCAGCCATCGTCCAAGAACATCTGCGTTTAGCGGGTTATCATGTGCGAGAGGCAGGAAACCATGACTACAACGGGCGACTGCGTTCGCGTCTGAATTGGTTGACTCAGCGTGTAAATAAGTATGCCTAAGCATGGGAAACCCGTCATCTAAACGAATTTATAGGGCCAAAACCGAAAGCTGAAGATTAATAACGCAACTTAGAGAACCCTACAAGAACAATGTCGGATATATGTCCCGCGAAAACCGGCGGTTTGGCAGGATTTTGAGACTTATAACCCCGCTGCTGAATGTCCGCCAAACCGGGATAAGGTCACCCTTATGATTTTGGCTGGAAGTGGACACATTACTTGTTGTCCCCATCGTGTTCTCAAATCACTTGCAGATCATCTGCGCCCGGCAGGACAGGATAGGGTGCGTGCGGCTCCGTTTGATACCAGAACGCTGTAGACGCGATATCGTCCTTCAACGGCAGATAGCGCCGCTGTCCGCCTGGAGACGTGCGCCAACCGAGCGCCTGAATGCTAACGCGCAGGTCTTGTTCGAACCGGATGGTGTCCTTGATGTGCCAGCGGTACATGCCAAAGCGCTGCTGACTCTGATATAAGCCGTCCGGCATGATGACCTGCGGCAGCCCCAAAAATGGGGTTGAGAAAACGCCGTATTCCCCTTGGGGCTGCTCGAAGTTCCACGCGCCGCCAAAGTAGTCCTCTGTGCCTGTACCGCAGATGGTCGGAAATTCGTCGTCACCGTCCAGATAGAACTTGATCTCGCCTTCACCCCACCAACCAGTGTTGTTTACGCCCCACGCGATATATGTGCCCACGTACTGCCCCTTGCCCCGAACGCCGTCGAGAAGCGTATGGACTTCGCCGTAAGGCAGCGGGTTGCTGCGACGCCACTGCGCGTGCAGATACGCAAAATCGTCCGGCACATCCGTCAGCACATAATCAATCTGATAGTACAATCCCTTTACCTGATCGGGGCTAATGTTCTCAATCGTCACACGAGCACGCCTGCGAAACGGCATTTCCCAATAGCTGTTAAAGCCGCCAGCCGGGTTCACGGCAACGGGCAGCGAGGCAATGTTGCAGCGGACGCACCAACCGTTACAGAAGAAGTCGCCCACCGGAACCTCAATAGAGGGCGTTTCCTCATCATCCCAGTAGAACCGTAGAATAAGCGAGCGCCAGAACAGCGGGTCTACCGTGAGCCACAGGTGGTTTATGCACCCCGGCCCGTCAATGATGCCCAGCGTAAACGTGCTGTGCGGCTCAAGGTAAATACTTGGCGAGATTTTCCAACCTTGTCCCAAGCCTTCGGCGTATGGTGCGCCCGTTCCCTCAGTCGCTTTGCCGCCTTCGCCCTTCCCACCTGTAAAATTCTCTGGACTGATCGAACGCGATTTCGCATTCGACAACCGCGCGACGTTTGCCAGATCAACACCCAAACCATTAAACGGAGCCGTCATGAAATACCACTTTCAGGCTTCATACGGAAGTCGAACACAGAAGGGAGCGGATGTTCACGTCGTGCCCGCTGCATCAGCGCCTCATCTACAGGCAGATGCTCGTCGCGGCTTATGCGCTGCGCGTGATATCTGAACCACAGGTCAGTCAGGATTTCGTCGCCTTCACGGTAGTCTACAATCTCAAAACCTTGATCGAAAAGTCGCCCGACGCGCTCAAGATCGCCCACTGCCAGCGCTGCTTCAACCTCTACTAGATAGACACGTCCGTGATGTCGGAGCGCATCCGGTTGTGTGTCAAGCAGGTCTAAAAATTCATGATAGCGTTCCGCGCTGACCAGCGCTCGCGCCGTCTCCAACCATAACGGGCGAAGATCAGGACTCAGCCGGTGCGCCTCTAGCAGATAATCTGCCGCCGCGTTCTGATTGCCCTCGCGCCGCATGAGGACAGCCATGTTACGCAGTGCCCAAGGCGTTCGTCTTAGCATAAGCGATTGTTCCCACGCCTCACGCGCCCCTGCCGCGTCACCATCGTGCAGCCGCATTGTGCCTAAGTGCAGCCATGCTTCCCATCCGGCGGAGTTCTCTCGCACGAAGTTTTCGAGCAATCGCCGCCAGTCGTCCTGTACCAATGTGCCTGCCGCTGGCGTGTCTATATCTGTGTGCGGAAAGCGACCTGTATGCAGCAGTTCAACCCATGGCTGTTGTTCCTTGCTCAACGCGCCGCTAAAGTCGAGGCCGGGCCCCACAAATGGAGACTCGCCTACATTCTCACGTCGCAGTGCCTCTAATGCGCCCCAGCCCGAACCCCTGTGCAGGATGTCGTCTGGCGGGGTATCCTTCCACGCTTCGCCTCGCGCAAACTCAGCGTCGAATGCCGTTTGCGGAGCCATGCTGTCCAACCGTTGCTCGATGTCACTCTGCGCCTTCGCCCAATCCGCACCATGCGCGGTGTTGGCATCCGCCTGCATCAGTCCATAGGCTTCAAGCCACGACCATTCGGCGTGTGGCGGCATGACTGCATACTCAAGCTGCGTCGGCGCAAGACCCGCCTGAATTTCGAGATAGCGATGGTCAGGGCCACTCAGCCATTCCTGCCAGCGTCGCCCGCCTTGTCCTGTGCCCCATAGAAACAGCTTTCGCCCGCGCAGTCTGCCCGTTGAAACCTGAATCAGCCCTTTACCGCTCCTATCCAGCGCGGTAATCCATGGGCGACGTTCCTCAGGAATCAGGAAAAAATAATCTGCTGCACGTTTGAAGCGGGTTGTGTAGGTAATGTCTTCACCATCGACAAGTGGCACGTTCACGATCTGTAAGTCTGCGACGGACAGCGCGTAGCGGTACGACGACTCGGCGGGAACGAGCACGCGCACATCCTCAGCCTCTGGCACGGCAATATTCGACCACCAGTACATTGGCAGAGGGCGCTCGAACGGATTGACCAGCCGCACACGGACGTAGAGCATTTCTGACGCATCCGGCAAATAGGCATCAATCTGATACGCCGCCTGTCGAATGCGCTCAAACTCGTACAGTCGCAGCACGGGTGTGCCGTCCGGCGTATGCAAGCGTGCCGCGAACAACGGCGCGGCGTTGAACGGCGTGTGTGCAATCACGCCCATATTCCATTCGACACCACCGCTAAACCATGCGTTCCGCATGGCGAGGTTCGCGTTTTGCAGCATCGGGTTGACGTACAGCAGTTCGCGCCCGCTTGGCTTATGCACCAATGACCACAGCCGCCCGCCGTAATCGAGCAAAAACGTCGCACGTAACGTGTCGTTTTCCAACACCGCGACCTTTACGTCGGTCATTGCCCGTTCGCGGGTATATCCGTCCTGCATTGTGTAGGGCAGATAATCGGGGATGTATCCTGCTTCGGTGTCACCTTCCGGCTTTCCCGACAGCACAGGCTGGAGCGCTGGCACGTCGAACGGCGGCAGCGGATTCTCAGAGCCTAATGGCGCAACTGGCATACGCCATGTATCAATGCGTAATTCACTCATAGTTCATCGAAAATTGGCGCGGGATACCTCCACCTTGTCGATGTTTACATCGCGGTGTGGGGATGTAAGCGCCTTCTCCTTTCAAAATAACCTCGAATGAGGTAGAATAAATACACAGATAAAGGCACGAAAGCGAAACACGTTTCGCCGGATTACCGTTGGTCTGCGCCACAGAAACACGCGGTAGGGCTTCCAGACCAAACACGCGGTCTGCATTAACCGCACAGCGAAAACAAAACTTGGAGTACCGCTACCGTCAACCAGCGGATTGTCTTGGTGTGAGTGAATAGTCAAAGTGAGCATCGAAACTTGTTTCGGTCTCCACTATTTGCAGAACGGGTCAGGGACAAGCCCCTAGCTTTAGCTATGGGGTGGTTGACATCCTTAGAATTTACGCAGTTGACCATCACCGTAGGGAAGGCATACCTTGCCCCTACAATAAATCTCCCACAAGTGCGTAACTTCATATCCTGTTCGCCTTTGCAAACAGGTGAGACTTACTTTACAGACCCTAGTGTCATGCCCGAAATGATACGCTCGGACAGCACCACAAACAGGACAATCGTCGGCACGATCACGATGACAACGCCCGCAAACAATCCCGCCCAATCGCCGGAGTAGGTCATCGAGTTTTTGAGCGTGTACAGACTCAGCGACAGCGGACGCTGCTCCGGGTCTTGAATAAAGATCAGTGCGAGTTGGAATTCGTTCCACAGTCCAATGAAGTTGAAAATGGACGCGGTAATCAGGCCGGGTGCGGCCAGTGGCAGCATAACCTTGCGGAATACCTGAAAGCTGGTCGCGCCGTCGATGACGGCGGCATCTTCAAGTTCTTGCGGCAGGCTGCTAAAGAATCCTGTCAGAATGTAGACTGTGAAAGGCACAGATAGGCTGACATAGATGAGGATCAAGCCGCCCATCGTGTTAATCAACCTGAGACCGGCGAGCAGGGCGAACAGCGGAATGAACAACAGCGGGTAAGGGATGCCAATGCCGCCGATATAGATCATGGTCAGCAGTCCGCGGCCACGAAAACGAGCGCGGCTGAGAATGTACGCGGCGGGCGCGGACACCACAAGGATGAGCAGGACGGACAATCCCACGATAATCAGGCTGTTGATGAAGCTCGTCCCGACTTGCGAAGTGAGCCACACACGCTCGTAATTCACGAACTGCGGGTCAGCCGGAATCTGGAATGGCTCTCGAAATACGTCGCGGTTGGTCTTGAGTGAGGCCAGCGCCACCCACGACAGCGCGAATATCGTGAACAGTGACCACGCGCCAAGAAAAAGGTACGAGGGCACTTGCCCCCATGGGAAGCGCTTGCGCTTCTGTTTGCCTGTTAGAACGTTGGCTTGCCCAAGCTGCATTGACCGTTCGGTCATGGCTTCCCCCCTTAATATTGGTACACTTCCCGGCGCGTGACGCGGCGCAAAACAAGCACGATGAGAATCACCACCAGCAGCAGCATCACGCCCACCGCTGTGGCGTACCCCAGCCGATAGATCGGCTGTCGCTGCCCGAAGCCCAGAATATACAGATACACCGCAACTGTGTAAGAGGCGGGATTAGGCTCTAATCCAGTGAACGAAAACGGAAACTCAAAGATTTTCATTGCGTGGATCGACCACAGCACCATGCCAATTGAAATAACGTCCGACAGCAGCGGCACAGTGATAAAGCGAAACTGCTGGAAATCGGTTGCGCCATCGAGTTTGGCCGACTCATAGAAGTCGGGCGGGATTTTATCCATGCCCGCCAGCAGCAGCACGAGGTAGAACCCGACCTCAATCCACACGATAGCGATCATCATGGCGAAGAAGATCGTATCCGGCCCCATCCATGGGAATCGTCCCACATCGGGCAGCCCAATCGCATTGAAGACCGCCGCAATCAGCCCGGTGCGCGGCGTGTACATATAGCCCCACAGCGTCGTTAGGGCGATCACCGCGATGATGTTCGGCAGGAAGATAACGGCGCGGAAGAACTTTTTGCCGCGAATGCCAGACGAAATCATCATCGTCATGATGAACGCCAGCCCAAACACGACAATACCGCCGATGACGAGGATGCCAATCGTGTTCTTCATGCTCGTCCAGAAGATGCGATCCCCTAGCAGTTCTTGGAAATTACGCAGTCCGATGAACTGCGGTGCAGCGCCGAATCCGCTCCAGTCATACAAACTGTAGATCAGGGCTTGCACTGTCGGCACCAGAAAGAAAGTCACATACAGTGCCGACGCGGGAAGCAGTAATAAGATAATAAACCGATTCGAAACTTTCATTTTGATTCAGTCGTTTCGTCTGTGAACCGGAGAGATACCGGGGCAGGCAGTCAAACTCCCCGCCCCGGTATGCGTCAGGCTGAGAAAAATACTTTACTCCGCCGGATGGTTTGTCCAGTACTCCGCCGTCTGAGCCGCCATCTGCTCAACGTAGACTTCTGGCGTCAGTTGACCCTGCCACAGTTGAACATAGTTCGGGTACAGCACGGTGTTCAGGTATTCGCTGTAAAGCGAGGCAACGTTGTCCACATCGCCGTAGGTTGTCACCGCTGCGGACGCTGCCGCAGAAGCATCAGCGACAATGGGATTCCACTCGATGTACTTGTTGGTCACGCCGACGAGCGATGCGTCCGTGAACTCCTGCTGAACCGTATCCGACATGATATAGCGCAGGAACTCGAATGCTTCTTCGGGGTGCGCGGTGTCCTTGTTAATCATGAACGCCAGCAGCAGCGCATAAACGTCTGTCGTGCCGCCTTCACCGCCTTCAATCGCGGGGAAGCTGAAGCCGCCCCACTGGAATTCGGGATCGACTGCGTTTTGCAGTTCAACGGGCAGCCACGAACCTACCAGTTCCATTGCCGCCGTGCCAAATGCCAGCGTGTTCTGTCCCTGCGGCCAAACGTAGCCCACTGTCTCTGGTGGAACACAGCCGTTATCCCACAGTTGGCGGGTCATCTGTGCCGCGCTCAACACTGCCGGATCACGCCACATTTCACCCGTTGGGTCTGCTGCCGCTTCGCGCAGCCAGCCCGGGCCCTTCATGCGTGCAAGCATTTCGGTCAGATAGAAAGCCGCATACCCCGGCTCATTACCTTCTGCTGCAATCGGCGCGTAGCCCGCCGCGTTCAGCGTGTCGCACGCCGCGAGCAGTTCGTCCCACGTCTGCGGAGGGGTAATGCCGACTTCTTCAAACACGCGCCGGTCATACCAGAACTGCACGGTGTTATAGACATATGGTATCTGATAAATGTTGCCGTCGAGTACGAACATATCGAGCGTACCGGGCAGGAAAACGTCGGCCAGCGGTTCCTCGTGGTCGAGCGCGGGCTGCTGTACGTAATCATTCAACGCCAGCGCAAACCCATCGCGCATCAAACCGCCCGCGATCTGGTCAGCATCCTGATCCATCAGGTCGATCACTTGACTGCCCGCACTCAACGCGGTACGAACGAGCGTCTGGTTTTGACGGCCATTCCATACCGTTTCGATGTTGATGTTGGGGTTTGCCGCTTCGAACTGCTCAATGGCGGACTGGATGACAAGTGCTTGACCTTCGGTCTCGTTCCACATCGACCAGTACACCAGCGTAATCGGGTCTTGTGCGCTCACCATACCAACGCTAAGGACGGCGAGCAGCAGCAGACTAATTCCAAAACTCATTAAAGTACGCTGTTTCATTTTTTACTCCTTAAAATACCGTACAGAATTTATGCTCATTGTGCAGTTGCTCGAATTTTATCCCTCCACCTCCTTACATCATGGATTGATCGAGCGAGATAACGAACTCGAGGTTTGCTGGTTGATCGGGATTCTGCCCATTCGACAGTGCGCGGTGATACGCCATGAGTTGCAGCATGGGCAGGTATACCACAGGACGCGCCCACGATGGCAGCCCTGATGCCAGCGGGATAAAGTGTGATGCGCTGGCAAGTCCATAGTCCTGTTCAGCCAGCGTGAGGATTTGCGCTCCACGCGCCCGCATATCACGCAGCACAGCCGCTTCCTGCGCGTGTGCCTCGTCGGACAGCAGCCCGATAACTAATGCATGCTCGTCCACCATCGACATCGGGCCGTGGCGGAACTCCAGCACATGGAAGGCTTCGCTGTAAGACAGCGACATTTCTTTCATTTTCAACATCGCCTCACAGGCGATACCGTAGAGCGCCCCAGAGCCAAGAAAGAAAAAGCGCTCGATGCGGCGGTCTTGCCCCAACTGCCGCGCCAGATCGTGGTAGCCGTCAATCAGCCGGGATGCAGTGCCGCCTAATTGGGAAAGCACGTCCAAGTCGCTGCGGCTGCCAAGTGTGGCGGCCAATCCTTGCACGACGATCAACATGCTGGCAAAAGAGCGTGTTTGCGCGAGACTCGTTTCCTGCGCCTCAGGGATGACAACGGCAAGGTCGGCACTGGCCGCAAGTGTGCTGTCGCCGTAGCACGTCACCGTCACCATCGGGCTGCCCGTTCGCTCACGGAAAACGCGCACTGCTTGCAACGTTTCCGTCGTCTCGCCGGAGCGCGAAACAGTAAGCAGCAGGGGATTGGATTTTGGAATGAACACAAGGTCAGGGAACAGTGCGATTTCTGAGGCGGGATACGCCCGTGCTGCGATGCCGGACTGCTGGAATAACGCCGCCGCGATTTGTGCGAGGTAATAGGTAGAGCCGCAGCCAGTCACGATAATACGGTCAAAGTGACCCGCGTCAAAAAGTGTTCTAAATGCGTCCGCCTTCTGCTGGAAAGCACTAACCGCACTCTTCCAGACTTCGGGCTGACTGGTGATTTCGGCTAGTGTGTGCGCCCCGTGTGAAGCGGTCATAAAAACACCTTTCCAAACAACAGCCGCGTGAGGCGTGATATGGGCAGAATCTCATTCCGCATAACGCAGACCTCATTGCTGTAGATAATAACGACCTTTTCCGCACGAGTCAATCAAACACACCACCAAATACGCACAACTGCTCATGAAGTTACACTAAACAGCCGAAAAGCTTGAGCGATTGTGATTATATTTGACAATTTACGGGCTGTGTGCTACATCTAACAGTAATTCGCGTCCGGCAGATGTGATGAATTCAGGCCGCTTATGTCCAAGTCAATCACCTATTCCGGTCTAGAACGTCGTGAACTGCTGCTCCGCTATGTGGAGAGTCAGGGGCGCGTCACCATCGAGCAGGTCTGCGAGGAATTTAGCATCAGCCCTGCCACCGCGCGGCGTGATCTTCAAACGCTGGCAGACGAGAAAATGATCCGCCGCTTTCATGGTGGAGCGCTCGCCACGAAAAGCGCACCGCCAGAGCCTCCATTTGTCGAGCGTTCCACAGAACAAGCAGACGAAAAGCGCAATATCGGACGCGCCGCCGCCGCCCTTGTGCGCGACGGAGAGACCATTTTTCTGAGCAGTGGAACCACAGTGCTTGAAGTGGCGCGACATCTGCGTGATCGTCGCAACCTGACCATCGTCACCAACTCACTACTCGTGGTCAACATGCTGGCAGATGTTCCAGATATCACTTTGATTGCACTCGGCGGTATTTTGCGCCCCAGCGAACAGTCATTTATCGGTCATTTGGGTGAGCTTGCGTTGAACGAGCTTCGAGTTGGCAAGGTCATTATGGGCATTCGCGCTATCGACATTGAGTCTGGCCTCACCAATGATTACCTGCCTGAAACGCAGACAGATCGCAAAATTCTCAGTATTAGCCGTGAAGTCATCGTGGTCGCAGACCACACCAAGTGCGAACGCACGTCCAGCGTCTACCTTGCGCCCCTGTCGGTTGTCAACACCTTTGTAACCGACTCACTCGCGCCGCCGGAATTCCTGTCCGGTTTACGCGAACTTGGAATTCATGTTTTGGCGGTTTAACAAAGGATGCAAAAGCATGGCAGTGATTAATAAAGATACAGAAGCAGCACCGCTGTATTTGACCGATTTCAAGCCAACTTCTAAGCTGGTTGTACCGGAAACGACGGTATCCACGCCGCGCTTTCCGGTCATTGATGCCCATAACCATCTCTCGCTGCCCGGTTTTGGCGGCTGGGATAAACGCCCTGTTGCCGAACTGCTTGACATGCTCGATAGAGCAAACGTGCGCGTCTACGTCGATCTTGATGGCGGTTGGGGCGAAGACATTCTCGAAACCCATCTCGATCATTTCAAGGCTGCTGCGCCGGATCGGTTTCGTGTTTTTGGCGGTGTTGACTGGACGAAGTGGGAAGAGCTAGGCGACAAATTCCCTGAATGGGCCGCTGACCGTTTGCGCCAGCAGGCCGCGCGCGGCGCGGAAGGCCTCAAAATCTGGAAGATGCTCGGCCTAACGGTAAAAGATCACAAAGGCGAATTAGTTGCCGTTGACGATCCCCGCCTTGATCCCATCTGGGCAGTCGCAGGTGAGCTAAAGCTGCCGATCACCATTCATATTGCGGACCCAATCGCATTCTTTGATCCTGTGGACAGCACCAACGAGCGCTGGGAAGAACTGCACAATCATGTCGATTGGCAGTTTCCCAGCCCGCCATTCCCGAGCTTTATGACCGTTGTCAATGGGCTTGCCAACGCGGTGTCTCGCCATCCAGAGGCGACGTGGGTGGGTGCTCATGTGGGATGCTATTCCGAAAATCTGGAGTGGGTAAGCGCCGTTTTTGACCACTGCCCCAATTTCTACATCGATATCAGCGAGCGTATTGGCGAGTTAGGACGCCAGCCCTATTCGGCGCGCCGTTTCTTCCTCAAGTATGCTGACCGTATCCTGTTTGGTACGGATCGCCCGGTTGACGAATTTATTTATCCAACCTACTACCGCTTCCTCGAAACGGACGACGAATACTTCAATTACGGTATTGAGGACATTCCGCGTCAGGGGCGCTGGCGAATCTACGGACTGTATCTTCCCGACGACGTGCTGGAGAAGGTCTACTACAAAAATGCTGAACGGGTCATGCTCGGTATAAGATAGGTGGTTTGTAGGGGCACGGCATGCCGTGCCCTCTAATTTGACTACAAGAGGCCGCGCTGCTGAAAAATTTCGACAGCAGCACCGAGCATTCCTGTATCCTCGCCGCCTTTTCCCAGAACGATTTCCACGTCTCGAAAGCTGCCCCCGGTGTTGACGGCCAGATCCCGGAAAAAATCGCCAACCAGATCATCGAACGTTTCGCGGCAGGCATCGAGCAAGACAGCACCTGCCGATGCTGTCCCTCCAGTTAGCGCAATCCGGTGGGGATAGAAGATCACGCTGAGGCTTGCCAGTGTTTGTCCGAGCCATGTGCCAATTTGTGCCATGATTGCAGCCGCAGTCTCGTCATCGCCGTTCCTTGCCGCAGCGATAACCTCGTGCGCGGGTATATCACGACCATAGCGTTCTCGTGCCAGTCGCTCGATTCCCGGAACGCCGCATAACCCTTCCGCAGACCCGCGTATTCCGTTCGAATCGCGCGGCGCGTTAGGATCAAGAATGATAAGTCCGGTATTTCCTGAGTTGCCGCCGTCGATAATCAGCGGCTTTCCATCAACGATGAGTGCCGCTCCTAAGCCGGTGCCCATCGCCAAGCACATGAAGCGTTCGATCCCATTGCCGCAGCCAAACACATACTCCCCCAGCGCATGTGCTGTCAAGTCGTTGTTCATGACGGTGGGCAGGCTGTAGCGCTGTTCAATTGCACCGCGAACATCGACATTTCGCAGGGCCGGTGTATTTCCCGCAATGATAGGACGCCGCCGTTCACGATCAACCTCGCCATGCGCCGATATGCCGATACCAATCAAATTGCTTCCTGCAATCGTGACAAGTCGATCCGTTACTTCATACAAACGGGCAAAGAAGGGGGCAGCATCTGTCCCACGCGCTTCCGTAGGAATTTTCTTGGCTTCGTCAATCGTACCTGCTGCATGAACCAGTCCCAGTTTCGTGTTCGTGCCCCCAATATCAATTCCGAGTACGGCAGCCGTTGCCTTATTCATGATGATTTTAGCCGCCGTTCTGTCGGCGTGGGTCGAACTGGAGATTGTCGGGGTCAAAGCCGCGTTGGACAGCCTGATACCAGCCAAGCATTTGTAGTGGTGCTAGGTAGAGAATTGTCCTTCCCCACTCTGGCACACCTGATTTAAGTGCGAGTACCTCGTCAACTGCCCCGGCTAGCGCACTACTTTCGTCAGCGATCATGAGCAGGCGCGCCTGAGATGGCCGAAGCGACTCTAACGCACGCGACTCTTCGCCTCGATTGCTGTCCGATACAAGCCCAACGATCAGTGTGTTAGCATCTGCGGCATAGCGCGGCCCGTGCAGGTATTCCAGAATGTGATAAGCGACACTGAACACCCGCGACATTTCGGTCATCTTGAGCATTGCTTCGCAGGCGAGGCCGTACTGTGTGCCGGAGCCAAGAAACGCGAATTGGGTGATCGACGTGTCCTCACCGAGTTGTCGAATCAACGGCTCTGATCGTTCCATCAGCCCCTCAAGCGCAGATGGAAGTGAGCCAAGCTGCCGCCAGTCTCTGCCGCCTAAAGCTGCGGCGAGCGCGCTCACAAGCACAGCCATAGTGCTGAACGAGCGTGTTTGAACGCGGCTCTGCTCCTGCGCTGCATCAACAGCGATGAGTAAGTCTGCTTCCTGCGCTAGAGGGCTTGTGCTGTCACAAGTCACTACCCAAACGCTTCCCATTCCATGGGTACGAAACAACCGCGCTGCTTCGACGGTTTCACGGGTGGAACCAGAGCGTGACACGCAGATCAGAAGCGTTTTTCGCTGTTTGGAAAAATAAGTGTCCGGGAAGAGGAGCAGCTCCGACGCCGAGAAGGCACGGGCATTCACATACGATGCATCCTGCACCTGCACGGCACCTGTCACACCCAAATAGTAAGTTGAGCCGCACCCGGTAAAGACAACCTCATCAAATACCCCTTCACTCCATTGCCGCGCAACCTCGTCGGCGTGCTGCTCGAACACCTGCAATGCTTCTGCCCATAGCCTAGATTGGCTCCTAATCTCGGAAAGCGTAATCTCACCCCGCGCCATAGCAGCGCTCCTTTCACTTCACGAACCGAGTATATGCTGCCAGAGTGTGGGCTTCGTTTAGCGGATTTATATACATGGGAATAGTGGAGACAAGTTACCGACGATCTTCTATACGCCTACAGTGCGTAAACGCCCCATCAGAATGGAGCAATTGTTGGGATAGCGATATTCGCATAACTCTCATTCATCAACCCCTCAACGATCTGTTGAAGCGGCATGATGATCTGAATATACACCCAATGCTTGTCACTGACCATCTTCTGACATTGCGAAATATCGTCGCTTGAGTAAAGACTATGAACACCATCCTGTCAGCAGTGAGGGTTTCATTTATCTGGCTTCGATCCGTACTTTGCTCAAGCGACTGGCTTGTTAATATTCAAACAGGTTCTAAAGGCTGCTTGGGAATGCAGGATCGGACAACCACACTCTAAATATCTTTAACATGTAGAGTGTGGCTCAACTCGAATCCTACTTTCTAGTCGTAACTTGGAGTCTCGGTGTTGACAAGGTGATGAAATCAAAGTTATCCTATTGGAAGCGCTCTCGGAAGCGCTTCCAATAGG
>JACMMD010001260.1 GCA_014379235.1 Anaerolineae bacterium | reverse complement strand
GTGGGTCTAAACCAAAGTCACCCCATTTGCCCTGCAAATTTGCTTCGAGTTTCTGACAGAACTCGACAGCTTCTAACCAACTATGCTGGGCAGCAGGGCAATTGATTGAATCCTCAAGCACTCTTGTACCCGGATATTTGCGATCAATGATTGCCGAGAACTGCCCTCGTGTTATAGGGGTCTGACCGATCCAAAATCCCTTTTCGATCCGAACTTCATGCTGAGGAAGTTCGTAGGGCATTTGCTCAAGTTCTCCGCCACCCATCTGAAACTTACCGGCAGGACATTGCACCAACACCAACGAGTTTGAGTCGTTCAGCGGTATTGAAATTTTAGATGGTCGATTTTGCATGATCATACTCACTTCATCTGCAAGTCTATATTATGTCTGTACTTTTCATCACCAATTTATGAGAAAATTAACGAGTTTTCTCCGAACCCCTTGCGCGCTCCCATTCTGCGCGATAGACTCTGTTCTAATAGATCTTTTTAGCCCTACGCGAAAAATAAATTTGATCGAAACGACACGCCACAAGGTGTGTTTTTTTGCATAGCTCTCAGCTTGTCAGCGATCAGCCTTCAGCTTTTGGACTAGCTTTTACTCGCACCTCGTCCCTCGAACCTTCTTTTACTCATCACTGAGTCATTGTTACCTTCATCAATCCACGCGGCTTATCCGGGTCGAAGCGTTTCGCCCGCACCAACCCAAGCGTGAACAACTGCCCCTGAATGATGTTCACAATCGGCGACAACCACTCCGGCATATCCGCTGGAACGGGTAGCGGCGTTTGCGCCATCGCCAGCGCTTCCGGTTCGGCAGAAATCACAATCAATTCCGCGCCACGTTCGCGCACGTCACGCAAAAACGCGATCATCTCGTGCATGATCGGCCCCTGCGGAACATGAGCGATCACCGGAAAACCATCCTCAATGACCGCGATTGGCCCGTGCTGGAAATCGGGATACGAGTACGGATCAGCCAGCGTGTACGTCAGCTCTTTGAGCTTGAGCGCGTTCTCGAACACCGTCGCGTAGTTATAGCCTCGGCTGACCACCACGCAGACGCGCATATAGCGATAGCGTTCAGCCGCTTTGATGGTCGCCTCAGCGTTGGCCAGCACTTGCGTGACCAATTCCGGTACTTGTTCCAACATGCGCCAGCGCTCATCCGCCTGCGCTTTGTTCTGTATCAACGCCGTACTGAGCATGGCAATCGACATCAGCGACGTCGTATAAGTTTTAGTCGCGCCGATGCTGCGTTCGCGCAGCGCGCACATATCAATGACGTGTTCGGCTTCCTGTGCCAGTGGCGAACGGGTGTCGTTGGTAATGCCGACGGTTGGCCCGCCCTGTCGCCTGCCCTCTTTAATCACGCTCACGATGTCCGGCGACTGCCCCGACTGCGAGATCGCTATCGCCAGCGTGCCATCCATGCGCGGCGGCTGATCGTAATGCGTGTACAGTGACGGCGTAGCCAGCGCGACAATCAGCCCATTCGCCGCGCCGAATAGATATTTGGCATAGCGTCCGGCATTGTCGGAACTGCCACGCGCCGCCAGCGTGATAAACTTGGGGTCGCGTTCATGAATAGCCGCCGCGATCTTTTCGATGTTGGCGCGTTCGTCGGTCAACAAGCGCCGTAAGGCTTCCGGTTGTTCGTAAATGTCGATTTCTAAATTCGATTGAGGCATCATTTCTCCCACGCGGCACAACAATTTACCCTATTGTAACCAAAGGGCTGCACAATGAATATTTTGCCGCAACTTGTGAGCGTGTTCGGGCTGGCGTTCATCAATCTATGGTCAGCCGTCTTGTTGGGACTAGCGCTGAGTTTATCGCCTGTGCTGGTGGTCATCACGACCAGCCTCAGTTACACCTGCGGCGTGATCGTCGTGCTGCTGCTCGGCCAGCCAATCCGAGATCGCATTATGGCCCGCTTCGGCGGCAAGCTCAACGACAATGCCAACCGCGAAGGATTTATCTGGCGTGTGTGGGATCGCTTCGGCGTGATCGGGCTAGGGCTGTTCGCGCCCATCACCGTCGGCGCTCAGATCGGCGCGATTCTGGGTCTCTCGCTCAACGCCCCGCCGCGCCGCCTGCTGCTGTGGATGGCTATCGGCGCGCTGTTGTGGAGCATCGTCGTCATCATCGCTGCTTCGATTGGTATTCTCGGTGTACAATCCGTCACATCGCAGGCTTCGTAGGGGCGGCTCGTGAGCCGCCCGCACCCTGTATGGAAGTGACCAACTTATGACCTATGTGATGGGCATCGACGGCGGCGGCAGCAATGTGCGTGTGGTCATCGTCTCGCCGGATTTAGCGACACGCGGCGAGAGCAAAGGCCCCGCCGCCAATCCGAGCGCCATCGGCCACGACACCGCCGCCCAAAATATCCAGCAAGCGGTACGTGAGGCGCTGACCGATGCACAGCTCACAGCCAACGACATCGCGGCGGTAGGATTGG
>JACMMD010001259.1 GCA_014379235.1 Anaerolineae bacterium | reverse complement strand
CGCGTGAAGTGCTGATTACCGTGATGCGGAAACACCAGCGCTACTTCGCAGTTGAAGGTCAGGACGGCAAGCTGATGCCGTACTTCATCGCCGTTCGCAACGGTGATGCCGAACATCTGGACATCGTGATCGACGGTAACGAGCATGTGCTACGCGCCCGTTTCGCGGATGCTGCGTTCTTCTACACGACAGATCGTCAGAAAGCGCTGCATGACTTTTTGCCGCGCCTGTCCACGCTGACGTTTCAGGAAAAGCTCGGCTCGATGCTCGACAAAAACGAGCGCGTGGCCAGCATGATCGACGGCATGGGCACGCTGCTCGGTACGGGTGATACCGATGTGGCTATCGCCCAGCGCGCCGCGCACATCGCTAAAGCCGACCTTGCGACGCAGATGGTAGTTGAACTGACATCGCTTCAAGGCGTGATGGGTAAAGTCTACGCGGGGCTGTCGGGTTATCCGCAGGAAGTGGCCGACGCGGTGTTTGAACACTGGCTGCCACGCGGCGCGGATGACATTCTGCCGCAAAGCGCGGCGGGCGTTCTACTGGCGCTGACCGATAAGCTGGACAGCCTCGTGGGCTTGTTCGGCGTGGGACTCGCGCCCAAGTCCAGCGCAGACCCGTATGGTTTGCGACGGGCTGCGCTCGGTGTGATTCAAATTCTGGTCGATCAGAACATCGACTTACCACTGCGGCGGGCAGTTGATCTGGTGGCGGCGTCGCAGCCCGTTTCCGTATCGGATGAAGCGCGGGAACAGGTCGTCACCTTCATCGCTGGTCGTCTCGAAGCGTGGCTGTTGGAACAGGGCACAGCGCAGACAGATGTCATTCAGGCAGTGTTGGCGCAGCAGTCGGGCAATCCAGCGCGGGCTGTTGTCGGCGTGCGCGAACTCAGCGAGTGGGTGAAGCGCTCCGATTGGGAAGCGGTACTCGACAGCTTTGCGCGCTGTGTGCGTATCACGCGGCCAGTGGCGCAGCACTACGAGGTCAATCCGACGGCGTTGGTCGAGCCGCAGGAAAAGGCGCTGTACGAGTCTTATCAAAAGGCCAGCGGCCAGCTAAACGCGAGCGGCAACGTCGATGCGTTCTTGAGCGCGTTCACGCCGATGCTGCCCGCTGTGACCGCGTTCTTTGATAACGTGCTGGTCAATGCCGAGGATGAGCAGGTGAAGCGCAATCGGCTCGGTTTGCTGCAAGCTATCGGTGCAATGGCACATGGCCGCGCTGACTTGAGCAACCTCAGCGGATTTTAAGGTACGAGGTATGAGGCACGAGGTTCGAGTAGGAAGTGGAAACACTCGAACCTCGAACCTTTCGCCTCGAACCTTCTATCCCATTTGCATGTGTAATGGCGCATATGTATAATTCTACTCTCGTAGTATTGGGGGAAAACTGCCGTGTCAGTGGTGGATGACATCAAGGCCCGACTCGACATCGTGGCTTACATCCAACAGTATACGCCGCTCAAAAAGGCCGGACGCAATTATAAAGCGCCCTGTCCGTTT
>JACMMD010001258.1 GCA_014379235.1 Anaerolineae bacterium | reverse complement strand
CTGAACTGCTGCAAGTTGAACAGCCGCTCGTGGTCGAGCAGCCGCTTCAACAGGTGGATGATCTGGCGCTGACGGCAACCGCCATCGTTCAGAACGCAACTGCGACGGAAGCCTTCAACATGACTGCGACCATGCAGGCGATTATGGGCCCGCCAACGATTGCACCAACGATACCGCTCGTTTTCACCGAGACACCGGCCTCGCTTCCCGGCCAAGAGATTCCACCGGCGGTTGTGCCAACGGGCGCAGACTGTGTTCATGAGGTGCGCGCCGAAGACCGCAATCTCTATCGTCTGTCGCTGAATTACGGCGTTCCGGTGGTGGATATTGCCCGTGCAAGCGGCATCGTCGATATTGATCTTATTCTGGTGGGTCAGCGGCTTATCATCCCCGGCTGTGGTACGACGGGTGCTGTGCCGCCGCCAACGAGTATGCCGACGGCTGGCGCGCAGGACGCGGGCGGCGTTGTGGCTCAGCCTGTGCCGGGCCAATCGGCGGGTGGTGTGACGCACACGGTCATACAAGGGCAAACGCTGTTCGAGATTTCGCTGCAATATGGCGTTCCGGTCAACACGATTGCCGCCGCCAATGGTATCAGCAATATCGACCTGATCTATCTGAACCAGCAGTTGATTATTCCGTAGGTGCTGCTTTGTCTACGATGCACAGGGCGGTCTGAGTTCGTTTCAAGTACCGCCCTGTTGCTTTCTAGGAGTGATGTCATGCAAGATCATCAGCTTCAAGAGACCATCATCAGCACGGAAGAGGTGTTTAACGGCCACATCGTCAAGCTGGCGGTGCATACCGTTCGCCTCCCCAACGGTGAGACAGGCAAACGCGAGGTTGTGAAGCATCCCGGCGCGGTGGCGCTGGTAGCATTAGAAGGCGCGCTTGATGGCGATCACGTTTTGCTGGTGCGTCAGTTCCGTCTACCAGCCAACCGGATTATGTACGAAATCCCGGCGGGTACATTGAATCCCGGCGAAGATGTCGAGGAGTGCGCCGCTCGTGAACTTCAAGAAGAGACAGGTTACAAACCGGGCAAGCTCGAAAAGCTGGCGGGGTTCTTCGTCGCGCCCGGTTACACCAGCGAATATATTCAGCTATTCCTCGCAACCGAGTTGAGCGAATCGCGCTTGAATATGGATGCCGATGAGTTCGTGGACTTGGTGCGAATGCCTCTACGCGAGGCGTTGTTAATGATCGAGCGCGGCGAAATCGTGGATGGCAAGAGCATCATTGGGCTGCTGCAAGTAGCGCGCCAACGTGGATTGTAACGGCTGAGGAGATGGCAACATGCAGCGAGTAGCACTACTAGGAACGGGCATTATGGGCGCTGGCATGGCGGCCAATTGGCTGGCCAAAGGTTTTCCACTCACCGTTTACAACCGGACTCGCAGCAAGTCCGAGCCGTTTGTGGAGCAGGGTGCAGCAGTAGCCGATACACCGCGTGAAGCCGCCGCCGCCGCCGATGTCATCTTTGCGATGGTAGGCGACGATAACTCGTCGCGCAGCGTTTGGTTGGGCGAAGATGGCGCGCTAGCTGGTGCGAAGGCGGAAGCGGTTATTGTCGAAAGCAGCACGTTGACGCCCGATTGGATACGCGAACTGGCGCAAACTGCTAGTGAACACAATGTTGGCTTCCTCGATGCGCCTGTCACTGGCAGCAAAGCGGCAGCGGCACAAGGTACGCTGGCATTGTTCGTCGGTGGCGATGCGGCGACGCTCGAAAAAGCACGGCCCGCACTGGAAGCGATCAGCCGCCAGATCAATCACCTTGGCCCGATTGGTGCGGGCGCGACGTGGAAACTGATTAACAATATGATGGGTGCAGTACACATGGCCGCGCTGGCCGAAGGGCTGGTCATGGCTGAGAAGGCCGGGCTGGATATGGAGCAAGTCGTCAACCTCATCCAGAACAGCGGCGTTCACAGTGGGATTGTGCAATTGAAGCTGGCCCGCGCCGCCGAACGCCGTTACGATGACACCGATTTCGCGCTGCGTTGGATGCACAAAGACGCACGCTATGCGCTGGCGCTGGCCGAACAGTTCGGGCTGACGCTAAACACCGTCGGCGGCGCGGAGAAAATCTACCAGCAGGCCAGCGATAAAGGCTTCGGCGATCTGGACTTCGCGGCGGTGGTTGAGGCCATGCGCGATTCGGAAGGTTAATCAGCGTGGTTGGGAATTGTCGTTTAAGACGGCAAGCGCTATCCTTTGCCGCGAACCCAACAGCAGCGGATTGAAAGCGGCATATGACCTCAGCAATTGCAAACAGCTTTTTCCTCGTCATCGAGGGATTAGACGGTTCTGGCAAATCAGAAATCTCTCGCGCCCTCAAACACACACTCCAGCAAACGCAGGGAAAGAGCGTCGAACTCACTTTCGAGCCGCATGATCCCTCTCTCGCGGGTTTATATATTCGCAACGTACTGACCAAACGCATCCCCAATGACAAAATGCGGACGCTGGCGCTGGCATTCGCGCTCAACCGTGCCGACCACAACAGCCGCGTGATCGAACCGTTCCTGAACGGTGGTGATGAGCGCATCATCATTTGTGATCGCTACTATCTGTCATCGCTGGTGTATCAGAGCGACGACACGCTGTCGATTCAGGATGTGATGGCGTTGAATGAGGGAGCGCGCCAGCCCGACTTGACGATATTCTTGAATGCCAGTGCCGAAGTCTGCTACGAGCGCATGAGTCGGCGTACCGATAACCGCGAGTTGTTCGAGGAAAAGCTGACGCAAACCCGCGAGAAATATTTCGAGGGCATTGAATTTTTGCGCGGGCGCGGCGAAACAGTTATCGAGGTCAACGCCGATGGCAGCCGCGAATCGGTCTTGAACGCGATACTGGACACACTGCGGCAGCATGGCCCGCAGTGGTTGACCACGCAGCGTCCGCTTATGGATACGCCCGAAATGAGTTTCGCGCTCACGGACTTTGCCCCTTCCGAAGAGGAGGCCGAAGCGAAAGTTAAGAACGTTGTGCGTATACTGTACGAACGGGTAAAGGAAAAGGGTTTCGACGCGGTTGAAAGCGCGGAACAACTCCGTGAGCTAATGCTGCAAGCCAGAGAAGCCGTAGACACTGAAATTGACGCGCTGGCTGATGAAGATTTAGTGTTGGTGTTTCTTGGGCTGCTGCGACGCAAGGGCTATGAAGTTCTTGACCCGCTCGATTGGACGGATGTGCGCGCTTATGCGTTGGAATATGAGATGTTGTTAGGCATCAAACAACGCGGTACAGCACTGCTCTTGAGCCGGACGCAAAATCACGATGCAGCGACGAAGAAGATACAGTTCTTGCTCGACCAAGCGCCGGATTACGCCGACATTGAACGTTTATCTGATTTTATGCTGGTGCTGGATACGACTCCGCTTCGCAGCATTGAGGCTTATTATGAGCGCGATGCTAGTGGTGCTGAACTCTCCCCGACGGTTCGGATTATGCAGCGCCCCGACATCGCTCTGTTGATACTGGATGATGTTCTATCTCGGCTTACACCTAGATATTTCACCCGGTGGCGTGAGATAGAAGGGGTAGCAGAGATGTTCTTGCAAATGCTTCAAGAGTTCCAGCTACGAGCTTTCTGGCATATGAGCCAGTCCGTAAATTTCGAAAGTATATTCGATGAGTTTTTTGAAAACATCGGTAAAACCGCAGAATGAAACCGCTGCACGTCCGAGTCTTGTCGTACGCCGTTTAACCATGCTATAATTTCGCCTCACTCGTTGTACTGATAAAAACGCCTGAAGGCGTATTTTTTTGGAAGGGCACTACTCGTGAATAACCATGAATTGATGCAATCTCTAATCTCGGAAGACCGCGGCCACCCCCAACTCGCGGCAGGCGATAATGTGAAAGTTCATCTTCGTATTGTAGAGGGTGAGCGTGAGCGTATTCAGGTGTTTCAGGGCATCGTCATCCGCTTACGCGGTGGTGGCAACGAAGCCAACTTCACCGTTCGTCGTATTGCCAGTCACGGCGTTGGCGTGGAGCGCACGTTCCTGCTAAAAAGCCCGCGTGTCGAGAAGATCGAAGTTACACGCCATGCGAAGGTTCGCCGCGCACAGCTTTATTACCTGCGTGACGTTCGTGGCAAGGCAGCGCGGCTCAAAGAAAGACGCTAAATCGTGCTACCGCTCATCGGCATCACCACTGCACATTATCCAATGCCAGAGGGGCGGAGCGGCGCGAATTATCACACGTCTTACGCTCCTAATGCGTATTCAATCGAGCGAGCCGGCGGCTTGCCCGTTCTGATTCCTTGCGGATTGCAAGATGAAACGTTGCGAGGTATCTACGAACGATTGGATGCCCTGTTCATTCCCGGTGGGCCGGACGTTGACCCCAAAAACTACAATGCCGAACCGCACCCCGCGCTCGGCAACGTAGACCCCATTCGGGATGCGACGGAACTCAAGGTGATTCGCTGGGCGGTGGACGATGACCTGCCGATTTTTGGCGTGTGCCGGGGTCATCAGGTGATGAACGTCGCGCTCGGCGGGACGTTGATTCAGGACATCCCCTCGCTAGTGCAAACCGATCTCTTGCACGATCAAGACAAGGGGCTATCACCAGCGCGTATTGCCCACGAAGTTACAATTCAGCCGGACAGTCGCCTTGCCGAAATCGTCGGCTCGACGCGCATCGAGGTCAACAGCCTGCATCATCAAGCGGTAGAACGGGCCGCGCCGAATACGCACGTCACGGCCTATTCACCGGATGGCGTGGTCGAAGCGCTGGAACTACCAGATCATAATTTCGTCCTCAGCGTCCAGTGGCATCCCGAAGTGATGTACGTTCAGAATGGTGATGCTGCCTCAGAGCGGTTGTTCACGGCCTTCGTGAATGCCGCCCGCGAATCCGCACTACGCAAACAAGCTGTTCGCTGACGCTTTCAGCATATGCTACGAACGTGGCACAACCGTGCCAGTGGTCATTGTAGTCGCTAGTCCGTCAGGGGTTGGCCCGTTGGACTGCCCCAACTGTTTATCAAAGGGCGAGACGCGGCGCGCCCCTTCTGGCGGGATGATTGGCAGAATGACGTAGAAGGTTGTGCCGGGGAATGACTCCATATTATGGCCGTCGCTCTCCACCCAGAT
>JACMMD010001257.1 GCA_014379235.1 Anaerolineae bacterium | reverse complement strand
CTTGTGAAGTTCGTATTATCGGCACGGCGCTGTTCAGCTTCAGCAACAAATTTGCTTAGTTTGCGTTGCAAATCAACAGCGAGAACAGGATATTCGTCCGTAATATTAAATGTTTCACTAGGATCGGACATTACGTTATATAAGCCCTCGATGCGCGTACTTTCGCCAGCGCCAACCACCGTCAATTTATGATTGTTTTCGTAGATGCCCCGCCGCACATGGCGCAGTCGCAAGCGCTCGATGATCGCCGGGTTACGGTGGCGCAGCAGTCCTAAGAACGTCTCCGGCGGGAAGGCTTCGGCAAAGGCGATGTCGTCCTCGACATCACGATGACCGTTAGTGGCATTGGCTAAGTTCAGCCGCGCAACGTTGGCGTTCGGGTCGGCCTCATCGAGCGGCGGTTTTATCCCGGCTGCATCTAAGACGGTATGAAACACGCGCCGCGTCGAAACGTTGGTGAGAACCCGTTTGCCAGCCGGGAAGCGTTCGCCGCGAATTAACAGCGGTACATGTACCAACTCTTGATAGACCACGAAGCCATGTCCGAAGAACTCGTGGTCTCCATGTGCCTCGCCATGATCGGCGGTGATGATGACCAGCGTGTTATCCAGTGTCCCACTCGCCCGCAGTGAATCGAATAGGCGGCCAAGCTGTTCGTCTTGATGGGCGATTTCGGCGTCGTAGAAGCCGCGCAGCACGGCACGTTCCCAATCTTGAAGCGGCGGTTCGGGTGGGCTGGCCCAGCGTGCGGCCTCAGCATTGAAGCGATTCATGAACGCATAAGCGCTGCGATCATGACGCAGTTCCGGCGCGACACGGCTCATGGTGTCCTGCGGCGGCTTGTAGGGTAGGTGCGCGCCCATCAGGTTGACGAAGGCGAATAACGGCTGTTGCGCTCCGCCGTCAAAGTAGCCGAGCCAGAAATCCATCAGGTCGCTGATCGAGCGCTCGGTGTGGCCTTTGTAGTTGATGTAGCGCGTCCATATGGGTACGAGGATGGGGTGCATTGATACGCGAAACAAGTCGTCATTATGAGCAAAGTGGTTTTCGATGCGGCGGGCGAAGCGTCGGAAACGGGTTGCTAACATTCGGCGTAATGGGCCGCGCTGGACATCTACCGGACGATTAGGTATCACACCCGCGTAGCTGTAAAACTGGTCGAAGCCGCGCCGCAGTCCGTTATCCAATACGCCGACGAGCGGATTATTGCAAAAGGCGACGGTGTGATAGTTCGCGCCCTGCAAAATCTCGGCCAATGCCGGATAACTGCCTGAGAGCTTGCTGCCGCCCTGCGTGACCTGATGCGTACTTGGGTACAAGCCTGTGAACAACGATGTGTGTGCGGGTATCGTCCACTGCGCGGGAGAAATGGCACGCTCGAACAACGTCGATTCAGCGGAAAAGGCATCCAGTGATGGCGCGGTTTCGCGGTCATGGCCGTAGGTCGATAGGCGATCACGACGCAGCGTGTCCAGCACGATCAGCAGAATATTGGGTTGCCGACTCAGGCTCAAGGGTATCCTCAGTTGCACATCTTTTTGGCGCAATTAGGATAGCACTGCTCAAGTATAGAGTACAGAGTATAGGGTACGGAGAACATAAAGAGAGGCCAAAAGCTGACGGGCTGATCGCTGGCAGCTAGATTCTGCTCTGTTGACAAGTCGTGCACTCTGGAATAATATGGCGAGTGACGACATATCGAGCGGCGACATATCACGCGATGCAACCTGAACTGCCACTAACCGAAGCGACGTTTCTCATTTTGCTGAGTATGGCCCAAGCGCCGATGCACGGTTACGCCATCATGCAAGAGGTGGCATCGATGAGCGATGGTCGCATACACCTCAGTACGGGGACGCTGTACGGCGCACTCAGCCGCTTGTTGGAGCAAGGCTGGATTGAACGCCTCAACAGCGCTGAAACGACTTCGCCACGAGTGCGAAAAGAATACCAACTGACGCATGATGGGCGGCGTATTTTGAATGCCGAAGTTGTGCGTTTACAAACGCTGCTGCAAGCTGCTCAACTGCGCTTGGCGAAAGGTGAACAATGATCTTCATACTACGTTTGTATGCTGGCTTGCTGCGGCTGTATCCGCGACAGTTTCGGGATGCTTATGGTGACGAGATGCTGGCCGTTTTCGCGGCGGCTGTCGAAGATGCGCGTCAACGAGGGTGCGGGGCATTCAGCTTATTGATCGTCCGTGAATTACGAGATCTGCCGTTCAACCTTGTGCGTGAATATCTCCATGCGAGGACGTTAGCAATGCCGCCGGAAGTTGCCAAGTTTCGACGTGCGCGCTGGTGGGCGCGTGTGTTTAGCCTGTTATCCGCATTATTTTTTACATGGATTTATACGCTGCTGTTTGTGCGACAGTTCGCACCGCAGGCCATGCCCGCGATGATCTTGGTCTATGTACTGCTGTTTTGCACCATTTTGGCGTGGGTACAAGAGCGGCACGGCGGACTTCTGTTGATGGTATGTGGGGCGCTGTTAGGGTTGTCGTTCGGCTATGCGTCGTTAGCATCGGGGATGCAGCCGCTCCATGCTGTAGTCGTCGCGCTGACCTATCCTCTGCCTTACTGGTTGTTCGGCGTGATCTTTCTCATGCTAGGACGACAGAAAAAAACCTTTGCGTTGGTCTTAGGGTGACTCTTGCAAAAGCGCCGAATTTGCGTATACTAACTTTCATCAGGGCAATTAGCTCAATTGGCAGAGCACTCCTTTGACGTGGGAGGGGTTATAAGTTCGAGTCTTATATTGCCCACCTGAGTTCAAAAAGCGACCAAAGTTTGGTCGCTTTTTCGTTTTTGAGCTTAAACGAGGTTCGAGTCTTATAATCCCGTCTGCGAGAAGAGTTAATTCTTAACTCAAAAACAATTTAATCTTTCTTCCATCCGCCGCGATTAGTTCCAGATTTCCTGCCATGTCACAAAACCCAAGACGATCTTGTCTTACCTCCAGATTGAGATGACGCCGAGCGTTCGAAAGGCGATCCTGTGCAGACTGATCCATTTGAAGAATACCGTTCGCTGTTATTCGCCATGTCCTACCGCATGTTGGGCAGTGCGATGGAGGCGGAAGACATCGTACAGGAGGCGTATTTGCGCTATCGCGCCACGCCGCCGGAGTCGATTCGCACCCTCAAGAGTTTTCTGACGACCATCGTGCATCATCTGTGCATCAACCATCTGAAATCGGCGCGCGAGCAGCGAGAAAACTATATTGGCCCATGGCTGCCAGAGCCGGTCATTACGGGCGATGGCGCGTCGCTGCTCTCCCCGCTGCGCCAGATTACAGATCGGGAGTCGATTTCGATGGCTTTTCTCGTGCTGCTCGAAAGCCTGTCCCCGCTGGAACGTGCTGTGTTTCTGTTGCGGGAGGTTTTTGACTACGAGTATGCAGAAATCGCGCAGATCACCGGACGTGAGGAAGCGGCCTGCCGCCAACTGTTCAGCCGTGCCAAAAAGCACATCAGTGAACATCGTCCACGCTTTCCCGCCTCGCCGGAAGCTCACGCGAAAATGGTTGGCCATTTCTTGGAAGCCTGCATCGCTGGCGATATAGACGGCCTGATGGGGCTGCTGGCAGAAGATGTCACCGTCTGGTCGGATGGCGGCGGCAAGGTCTCGGGGGCGCTGCGGCATCCGGTTCAGGGAAGCGACAAGGCGATACGCGCCCTTACCGCCTTTCTGACGCAAGCGCCGGAAGGTACTACCGTCGAAGTGGTCGAGGTGAACGGCCTTGACGCGCTGCTGGTGCGGGTCAATGGGCAAATCTTTGCCATCCTCACGCTGGAAGTCGAGGGTGATGTCATCCGTGCCATCCGCAACATCGCCAACCCTGACAAGCTGGCGCATCTCAATCTGCCACCAACGTCAGGACAGGAGTGGAGGATAAGATCGTGACAATTGACCATAGCCGAGCAGAGGTAACAGGTGCAACGGCTTCGGATCAATCCGAAGTTAAAGCGCTTTTAGACAGTTGGTCTGAGGCGTACCGGATAAAGGACATTGATCGACTGATGTCACTTTATGCGCCCGACATTACGTATTTCGACGTTGTACCCCCGCTTCAATACAGCGGGTCTGATGCAGTCCGGCGCAATTTCTTGCGCTGGTTTGATAGCTGGCAGAGTTCAATCGGTGTGGAAATCCGTGACCGCAGTATTTTGGTGAGTGGAGATATCGCATTTGCATATCTGCTTCACCGAACCAGTGGAACCCTGAAGAACGGGCGTGAGGTCGATTACTGGGTACGTGCGACCATCTGCTGCCAACAGTCAAATCAGCAATGGTTGATTACGCACGAACACATCTCGCTGCCGGTTAATCCCGGGAGTTGGAGTGCGGCCCTCGACCTTGTGCCCTAACCCGTCAGACAGATCAATTAAGGAAGTATCGAATCATGGATAGCGCAATCACCATCATTCAGATTTTACTTGGACTCCTGCTCACTATGGGTGGATTGGCCAAGCTCGCCCTATCGTACGCCAGATATACCAATATCCCCGCCGTAGCGTGGTCGAAAGATTTTAAGCCGTGGCACCTTAAGCTGCTTGGCGTCCTTGAAGTGTGTGCTGGTGTTGGCCTTCTCGTTCCGCTGTTCTTGCCTTCGCTAACGATGCTCACGCCGCTGGCAGCGGTCGGCAGCGCGCTATACATGGCTGGAGCAATGGCCACACATCTTCGCCGTGAGGAATATCCGCATATGGTCGGAATCTTGATGGTCTTTGTTGCGCCAGCACTGTTCGTTGCCTACGACACGCTGGTTGGGGTTGCGGTTTAGCCAGATTACCACAAACCTCGTATTGCAGCTTCTTGAGGGTGTAATGCCCACCAAGACTCAATCAAAAATCCGGCACATCTCGCCGGATTTTTGATTCTCACGGTTCGGCGGGAACTTTTATGATTAGGGCGGATACTGTCCTAATCATATCTGATAATGAACTATAGAGGCTGGTTGACAGCCCTTTCCATCTGGCGAACTAGGAGAGCTTAAATGAACCCACAACCTTTTAATATCAACATTCCCGACGCGGCGCTCAATGATTTACAAGAGCGTTTGGCGCGCACTCGCTGGACGGATGAGGTCGAGGGTGCAGGTTGGGATTACGGCACGAACTTGGCCTATCTCAAACAGCTAACCGACTACTGGCAGCATTCGTTCGACTGGCGCGCACAAGAGACGATGCTCAACCAGTTCGCGCACTTCAAAGCAGAGATCGACGGCATTGGAGTTCACTTCATTCATGAGCGCGGCAAGGGCCCCAACCCGACTCCTTTGCTGCTGCTGCACGGTTGGCCGGATTCGTTCTATCGCTTCTACAAAGTCATCCCCATGCTGACCGATCCGGCGCGCTTTGGCGGCGACCCCACGAACTCGTTCGATGTGATTGTGCCGTCGCTGCCGGGTTTCGGTTTCTCTGACAAACCGCTCAATCGCGGCGGTGTGGATGCGGCGGGCATCATGGCGCAGTTGATGACCGACGTGCTTGGCTATGCGCGCTTCGGCGTACAAGGCGGCGATACGGGCAGCCCTATCGCGCAGGAGATGGCGCGACGTTATCCCGATGCCGTCATGGGCATCCATCTCACGGACATTGGTTGGGATGTCCTTTCATCGCTGAAACCAGAGACGCTTTCACCTGCCGAACAGGACTATGCAAAGCAGCTTGAGCAGTGGTCGTTTGCGGAAGGGGCCTATGTGAGCATTCAAGGAACCAAGCCACAGACCCTCGCTTATGGGCTGAACGATTCGCCGACAGCCTTAGCGGCATGGATCATCGAGAAGTTTCACACATGGACTGACCGCGAAGGTGATGTTGAACGCTACTTTACTAAAGATGAACTGCTGACGAACGTCATGATTTATTGGCTGACGCAAACCATCAATTCGTCTATGCGCTGGTACTACGACGGCTTTCATGCCGATTGGGGCGACAGTGACACTGGCGGCGATTGGGGATCAGGGCAAGAAGCACAGCAGAGTGCATCCGTTCCCGCTGCCGTAGCGGCCTTTCCGAACGACAACCCCGCTCCGCGTGAACTCGCGGAACGCAGCTTGAATGTGCAGCAGTGGACGCAAATGCCACGCGGCGGTCACTTCGCGGCGCTGGAAGAACCCGAACTGTTCGCTCAGGACGTGAGCAAATTCTTCACTAACCTGCGCTGACCTATTTCTGAGCGGGACGACAATGCAAACAAAAAGCCAGCATCGACGCTGGCTTTTGTTAGTTTCTATAGTGGCGTTAGTTCACGCGGGCGTGGGCTTCGTGCAGGCGTTGATAGCGTCCGTTTCCGAACACGAGGTCTTGATGACGACCCCGTTCGATGATCCGCCCCGTTTCGAGGACGATAATCTGGTTGGCATTGCGGATGGTCGAGAGACGGTGGGCGATCACAATCGACGTGCGCCCCTTCATCAGTTCACTCAACGCTTCCTGAATCTCGGCTTCGGTTTCGTTATCGACTGCCGAGGTGGCCTCGTCCAGAATAAGTATCGGCGCGTTCTTGAGTACAGCGCGAGCGATTGCGAGGCGCTGCTTTTGCCCGCCGGAGACTTTGATGCCGCGTTCACCGATCTTCGTATCGTAGCCTTCGGGCATCTCCATGATGAACTCATGGGCGCGGGCGGCGATGGATGCGTGAATGATTTCTTCGTCGCTGGCGTTCAGGTCGCTGTAACGAATGTTGTCTCTAATCGTACCGTTGAACAGGAATACGTCCTGCATCACCATGCTGATATTCGAGCGCAAACCTTTAACGGACATATCACGCACGTCGATGCCGTCGATGGTGATGCTGCCCGACGCGACATCGTAGAAGCGCGGCAGTAAGCTGGCGATAGTCGTTTTGCCAGCGCCCGTTGTGCCCACCAGCGCCAGTGTTTCCCCCGGCTGAACCTTGAACGATATGTCGTTCAGCGTGGGAATGTGTTCGTTGTACTCGAAGCACACGTTCTTGAACTCGACTTCGCCGCGTAGGACACCGGGTTCGCAGCAGGTCGGCGCGTCGTCCACGTCGGGTTTGATGTCCAGCACTTCGACCACTTTTTCCGCGCCGGTCATGGCGACGTGCAG
>JACMMD010001256.1 GCA_014379235.1 Anaerolineae bacterium | reverse complement strand
ACGACGTTGGGCACACGCATGAGGTTCAGCAGTGTGGTGCTGACTGGCGGATCTACCATCAGATGGTGTGTCAGCCACGCGACAGGCATCAGCAGCGAGATTGGCACGGGGATCAAAGCGCGCTGTTCGTCCATTGCATCGAGGATGCGTCGCTCGATGTCGCCAAGCGTGAGCATCTCCGGCCCGCCGAGCTTATATTCTTTATGCGAGGTTTGTCCGCTTTCGTCGTCAATGCAGCGCATGACGGCCTCGATCACGTCATAAACCGAGACCGGATGGAACTCGGTTTTGCCGCCGCCGATGAGTGGATAGACCAGCGGTATTAGGCGAACGAGTTGGGCCAGCGCATTGAACACTTCGTCCTGCGGGCCAAAGGTCATTGAAGGGCGCAGGGTTGTCCAGTTGAGCGGCGACTGTACGAGATATTCCTGCGCTTTGCCTTTGCTGCGAAGGAAACGCGAAAAGCTGGAACTGTACGCGCCGTTCTGGCTCATGTTGATGAAGCGCTCAACGCCGACGTCAATGGCGGCATCGATGACGTTGATCGCGCCGACTGTATTGATCGTCTCGTAGGTAGCGTCGCCTTTTTCGATGGGAATGGCGACGAGGTGGACAACGGTTGTCGCGCCGCGCATGAGTTCCGGCATCTTTTCGCGGTCTCGTACATCGCCTTCAACCAGTTCGATGCGGTCAATCACGTCGGCTAAACGCTGCTGCGCTTTGTCGAGGTCGTGAACCATTGCTCGAACTTGCTTGCCAGCATCTACTAATCGCCGCACGAGGGTATTGCCATAGAAGCCCGCCGCGCCGGTTACAAATATAATCATTGCTAAATCTCTCCTAAAGCTAGTGTGAGGTAAAAAGGGATACTTTTATTATGAGGTTATAAAAGTTAACGGGATATGAACCGGAGATTTCAATCCCCGTCTAGAAGACAGTAGACCAATCGAATCGGTGTAATGACAAGAATTTAGAGGCGGTGGGCGACGCATGCGTCGCCCCTACGAGCATTGTCCTTGTGAGACCAAGTATTTGACCGGAGTGAAGGCACTACGGATAATTAGCGCATGGACAGCGGCAAGACAAGTCTTGCAGGGAGCAATCATGAAAGATTTTCGCGCTCAGGCGGAAGCACTGCGCGATGAGATGGTCGAGCGCCGCCGGGATTTGCATGAACACCCGGAACTCGGCTTCGAGGAAGTGCGGACGGCGGGTATCGTCGCGCAAGAACTAAACGGGCTGGGGCTGGAAGTGCAGACTGGCATTGGCAAAACGGGCGTGGTGGGCATTTTAGAAGGCAGCGTCGACGGGCCGACGGTGCTGGTGCGCTGCGATATGGACGCGCTGCCGATCCAAGAGGAGAACGATGTTGAGTATCGCTCGCAGACCCCCGGCAAAATGCACGCCTGCGGTCACGATGGGCATGTGACAATCGCGCTGGCAGTGGCCAAGATGCTGTCGGCACGGCGCGATGAACTGCAAGGGCGCGTCAAGTTTATTTTCCAGCCTGCCGAAGAAATCGGGCTGGGCGCGAAGGCCATGATTAGCGATGGTGTACTGCTAGACCCCGCGCCGGATGTGTTGCTCGGCTTGCATTTGTGGAACGAACTGCCTGTTGGCGAAGTCAGCGTGACTCCCGGCGGCATGATGGCCGGCGCGGATATTTTCAGCGCGTTTATAAAAGGTACGGGCGCTCATGCCGCGCTGCCGCATCGTTCCGCCGATCCGGTGATGACAATGGTACAGATCATCAGCGCGCTGCAAACGATGGTCAGCCGCAACGTTAGCCCGCTGGATGGCGCGGTGTTTTCGATCACGCAGGTTCATGCCGGACATGCGCGCAATGTCATTCCTGAACTTGCGGAATTTCATGGGACGCTACGAAATTTTTCGCCAGATGTGCGTGAACTGCTGGTCGGGCGCGCACACTCCATTGTGAGTGGTATCGCGGCGGCGATGGGCTGCGAAGGCAAGATCACGTTTGAGCAGCAGTCGTTACCCGTCATTAACGATGCGGCGGTGGCGGCTCGTTTGAAGCGTGGCTTCGAGCAGATCGCGCCGGAGTTGAACATCCGCGATGATGTGCAGACGATGGCGGCGGAAGATGTGTCGTTCTTTTTGGATGCCGCGCCGGGACAGTATTTCTTTGTCGGCTCTGCGAACAAGGATCGCGGCCTGAATTATACGCATCATCACCCGCGCTTTGACTTTGACGAGGAAGCGCTGGTGATCGGCGCGAGGCTGTTGGCTTCGGCGGCTGCGGAGTATGTGCTGCCGGAGTAGAAGTACAGGGTACAGAGTGGAAAGTAATGAGTGATGAGTAACAGTAATGAGGTTTTGACTCATCGGTAAAAATGCTGGTGGCTAGAGTTAAGGAGTCAAAATATGACGGTTCAAAAATCGAACGAATGGATGGGCAAGAACGCGAAGCTGAGTGCCGAAGAACTGGCGGAGTTTCTCGCGGGGCCGATGGTGGCGCGTGTGGCGACTATCGACGAGGAAGGGCTGCCGTACATTACACCCGTCTGGCAGGAGTGGGATGGTGACGCGATGTGGATTGTGCCGCGTGAACGTTCGGCGTGGGTCAACCATATCAAGCTGCATCCGAAAGTGGCGATTTCGGTGGCTGAGGACAGCGGCACCTACAAACGGGTGTTGATGCGCGGCACGGCGGAGATCATCTCCGGGCCAGCGCCGTTGAGCGGTCAATGCCTCGAAATCGCTAACCGTATGGCCACGCGCTTTCTGGGCGAACATGGCCCCGATTATCTGGTGCCTTCGATCCCTAGCCCGCGTTATCTCATCAAATTCGTGCCGGACTCGATGATTACTTGGGATGGCGTCGGTTGGGCGAAGAAGTATACGGAGTAGAGGTTAGCGCGCCGAGTACGGCGATTCAGCCTGTCAGCTATCAGCCAATGCAAAGGCTTACCGCAGGGTTGCAGAGGGGCAGGGATGCAGGGAAGAAAAAGCGTATCACAAGGGTACAAGAGAGCGGTTTTTTGGGTAAAAGAGAAAGGGCGACGCATGCGTCGCCCCTACGTGAATGGCTTACTTGCTAACGGCTATTTGCATGAACTGGCGCAGCGCGGCCAGAAGCTCGTCAATCCTAGCTTCGTTTATCGCGCCGCCCATGTGACCGATGCGTATCACGCGCTCTTTGAACGGCCCGAAGCCTGTCGTGATCTTGATGCCGTGTTCGCTTGTGAGGTAATTCACAATCTGACCGGAAGTAACTCCCGGCGGGCAGTAGGCGGCGGTCAGCACGGGCGACATGCGTTCGGCGGGCACGAATAATTCCATGCCCAACTCTTGCAAGCCAGAGCGTAGACGGGCCGCCAACGCCTCGTACCTATGCAGGCGGTTGTCCAAGCCATCGCGGAACAGCGATTGCAGCGCGGCGCGCAGCCCTAAAATCACCGCACAGGGCATGGTGACTGGATGCGGATGCCAGTCGCCCCAGTTATCGACAAACCACTGCCAGCGTCGTAAATCGAGATACCAACTGCGCGGGCGCTCCGGTT
>JACMMD010000139.1 GCA_014379235.1 Anaerolineae bacterium | reverse complement strand
CCTCTTGCGCGAACAGCATGGCCGGCAGCAAGCCAAGTAATAGCAGTGCAATCGCAGCTATCACCCCTAGTCGCCGCAGGCTTAAGCCTTCCGGCTGCGATAAATAAAGCGCACTAAAGGCGCTCGAATACAGTTCGCTTACACCGTTTCTTGCCCCTTTAGTGGGCATGGCTTTTTGATAGCCAGACGGCTTTAGCCTCTGGCGGCAAACAGCGCGCCTCACCCCTACCATGAAACTGCGCCGCATCACGGGAGTTCCTCGCCGGATGTCGACAGGTCAGCGCTGAGGAGCCACGTACCATCATCGAGGCGCAGTTCAAAGCTGAAACGCGACTCCAATGCTCCAGCCGCGCTCTGAACGCGCTGGTCTGCTTGAGAGCCGCGCAGCAGCAAATAGGCTTCGTAGTTATCCAACGCCTGCGCCGAGTAGATGATGCCCAACAGCGCGTAAGACTGCGCGGGTTCGGAGTCGAACTCTGGCCGCTCCGCATTGTCTGACCGTTCGGGGTCAGTCAGTTCGGCGTAGATGTCGTCAATGCCAGAAATCTCAATCGCCGTTTCTAAGTCAGCAATCGCGGCGGCGTAGTCACCTGTCACGGCGGCGATCACGGCGCGGTTGTTATAGGCGCGGATGTAATTAGCGTCCAGTTCCAACACGCGGTTGAAATCCGCCAGCGCTTCTTCGTATTCCTGACGCGCCGCGTAGACGATACCGCGATTGTTCAGCGCGGCGATGTTGTTCGCATCAATCGCAATCGCCTGTGTGTAGTCCTCGATGGCACGCTCGTAATCACGGCGGGCCGTGTAGGCGGCGGCGCGCTGCATGAAGGCACCGAGAAAATTCTCATCGACCTGCTGGATGATGCACGAATAACTGTAGATGGCGAGGTCATAATAACCTGCGGAGAAGAAGCCCGCGCCCTCGCCCATGTAGTAGCTGGCGCGTTCTTCCGGCGCGCTCTCGGTGAAATCGTCGCAGACCAACAGCGGTTCCTCAACATCTTCATCCTGTGCCAGCGCGGGCATGACCGTCAGCGCGGCGATGACGATAAAAATAATCAGCAGCAAGTTTCGTTTCATGAGGCTTTCTCCAATTCAGCGCGTATAAGTCACAAACATGTTTTTGTACGGGCACGGCTTGCCGTGCCCCTACGGGATTGGCTCAAACACATCAAAAGCGAAGGTCGATTCATCATCAAGCAAGGGATTGCGCTCACTCAACGCCGTCACCAGCGCCGACGACAGCAGCAGATTACGCCGCGCCTCGTCCAAGCCGATCAACGCGACCCGTGCGCCCATTTCAGTGAGCTGCTCTTGATCGTCGGGCAGCGCACAGGCATCGGCAAATTCGGAAATCGCCGCGTTGATGTCGGTGATGGCGGCGTCCAACGCACCCACAATCGGCGCGAAAACGGGTTCACGCAAGATATCGTTATCCACCGCCACGCGCACCGCGTAAGTGGGCAGCGCGTCAGGGTCACAGGACACGTTTTGGCCTTCCAACAGCGCGATATACACGCCCTCGATACTGACAAGGCTGCTCAAGCTGCGCGAGATGTCCCGCGTGATCTGCTCGGTCAAGCGCCCGTAGGGGAACAAGTAGACGGTATCTTCCACGTTCATATAGTCGCCCGCCGTGAGCCGAATATCCCACGAGCCGACCCAGTACAACTGCCCCTCGTAGTTGATTTGCAGCCAGAACTGATCGCCCCTACCTAACCGTCCCGCGACTTCGACCTCGATGCCTTCGGGGATCGTTCCCACTTGATCGGCGGAAACCAACTGGCGGCGGTAGATGCGCGTCTCGCGGGTGGTTACGCCCATGACGAGACTGCGGCGGATGAATGGTTCGCGTTCACCCACGCCGTCGACAGGCAGCGAGATCACGTCGCCGCTCCACACCAGCAGCCACGACGCAATCCAACCCGTTCGCGGCTCAACATTTT
>JACMMD010000138.1 GCA_014379235.1 Anaerolineae bacterium | reverse complement strand
GGGTTCGGATGCCAGCCTTCCGGGCCGTGTCCTGCCATAAACGCCGTCGCTGCAACAGGCTCACCGATCACGCCTTCGTCGATTAGCTTGCGGGCAGTTTGTCCGCCGCCGCCGAGAAACGTATCGGGCGCACAGCCAACCAGTACGCCTTTGCTGCGGGCGGCTTCTACCGTGCGTTTGCCATCTTCGCGGAAAACGGCCAGCGGCTTTTCGGCATAGGCATTTTTGCCCGCGTTGATGATCGCTATATTGACTTCGGCATGGGCCTGCGGGATGGTCAGGTTGATGACGATTTCAATATCGGACGCGGCGAGAAGCTCTTCTACAGTGTAGGCTTGCAGACTATGCTCTTTAGCGAAAGCCTGTGCGCGGCTGTAATCGAGATCGGCGCAGGCAGCGATTTCCAGAATGGGAAAACGGCTGCAACCCTTGATGTATGCGGGGGCGATTTTGCCGACACCAATCAGCCCGACTCTAACTTTTTGTACCACGAGCCAAACCCTTTCCGATTAAGTAGTGATAGCTTTTGTCAATCGCTTCCATCATCACGCCAGCGTAATCATCGAGTTCTACGATCAGCCATTCGGCATCGTCAGCGCCTGCCGCGATGATCGCCGGAATGTCCAGCGTACCGTCACCAACGGCGGTCATCGGAATGTTCCTACCCGTTGGGCCATCTTTAATGTGCAGAATGGGAGCGCGTGAGCCTAAGCGCTTGATAACGGCGACGGGATCGGGGCCTGCGGTTTTCACCCAATAGACATCCACTTCGAAGAATACCGTCGGTTCAAGGTAATCGAGCATCACTTCGTAGACGACGCGCCCGTCAATGGTGGCAAATTCCTGCCAGTGATTGTGAATGCCGAACGAAAGCCCATTGTCGTTGGCGACGCGGTTGGCTTCGTTGAACAGGTCGCAGCTGCGACGGATTTCATCGAGCGTGGCGAAACGTTCTTCCGCCAGCCAAGGTGAGATGATACGCCGACAGTTGTAGGCAGCGGCCATATCAAGCACTTTGCGTTGATCGTCACCGAGCGGCAGCGGACAGTGCATACTCGGCACTTGTAAACCGAGTTCTTTGAAGAGCGCAGCGGCTTGTTCCACCGGGACAGGGAGACCGCCGTAAGGCTCAACGCCGATATATCCAATGTCCGCCACTTTGCGGATCACACCATCAAAATCATCTGTTAGGCTGTTACGAAGGGAATAAAGCTGAACTCCAATAGGGGGAGCGGATGCAGCCATAGAATTATTTGTACTCCTCAGGGGTGATTTATTTTGACAACGTGGGGAATGTAACGAACCTGTGCTGTAGTCGTCAAGGCACTAATAGCGTTATCAGCATTACTCGCTCAGGGCAGCGTAGATTTCATTCAGAAAGCGGCTTGGTTTTGTGGCTATAAGACGTGTTTTGCCAAAGCCGTTATCTCGCGCCAATTTTTCCCACGATGGGTACGAGATTGGGTAAGGAACCCATGTGTTGCCACGATCAACGTTGTATTCGACCATGATAAGGCTGCCATCGGGGCGAAGGTAGCCGCGAACCAATTGTAAGATCGCATTTTTGTCGCGGTGGAAATGCAGTGAATTGGCCATCAAGACGCCATCGACTGTCGGCACGTTTAGAGGCTGCGAGAAATCGGCGCGCAAATAATGAACCGTCGTACCCGGAAAACGTGCGTGCATTTCACGCTCCTGCGTGTTGAGGGCGCGCTGGTCGAGGTCTACGGAATAGATTGTCCCGGTGGGCCCGACCAAATCGGCCAGCGCCAACGTGAAAGCGCCTTCGCCTGAGCCGAGTTCTAGCCAGACACCGCCGGGAGTCGGGACACCGCTTTGCAGCAAATAGACATGATCTTGATGGTTCATTTCGCGTGTCCGCCTCTATAACGCGGGGGGTAGAATAGGCTTCAATCGTAGCGCTTGCATAGGAAAGATAGATACTGCTCTTTAGTACAGTTCGGATTCTGGTCAATGGCGGGATGCTTGAAGGCGATTCGCCCGTTAGCATCAGTAGCAAATAGGATTACGGAGGCTTTTGTTATGGCACTTAAAGGGGCTGAAAAACTGGTTCGCGTGGCGGCGGTTGCGGATGTGCGCGAACGTAACTGCCTGAGCGCTCAGGCCGAGGGGCACACGCTGGTACTATTTGCGTATGGCGACCAGATTTACGCGGTAGATAATCGCTGCCCGCATATGGGCTTTCCACTTGATCGAGGCACTGTACGAGACGGTATTTTGATTTGCCACTGGCATCATGCACGTTTTGATCTGGCCAGTGGCGGCACGTTCGATTTGTTCGCGGACGATGCACGCACGTATCCGGTAGTAATACGCGATGGTGATGTATGGGTGGACGTTGCGCCGCAATCGGATTCGGCGGGCTATTATCGCAACCGCCTGCGTGATGGCTTGGAGCGCAATATCTCGCTCGTGTTGGCGAAGGCGGTGATTAATTTGCTTGAGCAGGGTGTCTCACCTGTCGAGCCGTTTCGCACGGGCATCGAATTCGGCACCACCTATCGGCAGGCGGGTTGGGGACAGGGCTTGACCATTCACGCCTGCATGATGAACCTGCTGCCTTATCTCACGCCACAGGAGCGCCCACGCGCTTTGTATCATGGACTGTCGGCGGTGGCCAATGACTCTGACAGTATGGCTCCGCGTTTTATGGTGCGCCCGCTGCCGTCAGGCGAGACGGATATTCCCACCCTGAAACGCTGGCTGCGGCAGTTCATCGAAGTACGCGACTCGGAAGGGGCGGAGCGCTGCGTCGTTTCGGCAATTCAGGCAGGGGCGGATGATAAGCAGATGGCCGATTTGCTGTTCGCCGCTGCTACGGATCATCGCTACATTCAGATTGGACATCCACTGGACTTTACCAACAAGGCGTTCGAGACGCTGGATGTCATCGGTTGGGAACATGCGGATCAGGTGTTAAGCAGCCTCGTTACTGCTTACGCGAACGCAAGCCGGATGGAAGAAGCCAATGAATGGCGCTCTCCGCATGATCTCGTGGTTATCTTGCAAGCAGCGTTTGATGTGCTACCGGACGCGCTCAACGAAGGGCAGTTGCGGCGCGGCGATTGGAATGGGCGTGAAGCGCTGGTAAACGTGCTGTTTGGTGATGAGCCGCAGGCGATTGCCGATGTGCTGTTAGCGGCTCTGCGCGCTGGATGCGGCCCCGAACAACTGGCTGGCGCGGTGACATATGCGGCGGCGCTGCGAATTGCGCGGTTCCATACCAGTAACGACTTTGGCGATTGGGATACCGCGCTGCATACCTTCACCTTTGCCAATGCGGTGCAGCAGGGATTGCGGCGTGTTGAGTCGCCGGATTTGCTGCGCGGCGTGTTCGATGCCGCTATGAGCGTTTATCTTGACCGCTTCTTGAACATTCCAGCGGCGCGATTGCCACAGCCAAACGGGGCAGACAAAAGTGTCGAACCGCCTGCCATGCTGGAAAAACTGGAAGCGATGCTCAACCAACAGCAGCAGGTGAATCCGGCGGGCGATCTGGTGGCGCGTTATCTGTACGCAGGCGGCGACCCTAATAAACTGTTGGCGACATTGGGTCGGCTGCTGCTGCGCGAGAACCGCGATTTTCACACGATACAGACCGTCGAGGCGGCGTTCCGCCAATATCAGCTTTTGCGTGGTCAGCCGGAAGCGGTGTATGTATTGGTAGCGGCGGCGCGCTATCTGGCAGCACATGCGACCACAACTCGCTCACAGGGGCAGGTGTATCAAATCGCATCACGTTTGTCTCGCGGTGAGCGCTTGTTTGAGGATGATGAAGCGACTGATTGAAAGATCGCTCTTGGGCGACCCAACGGGGGTCGCCCCTACAAGGAATTACCAGCAGACGAGCGAGTCGAGGAACAGTTGTCGTAAATCGTCCGCCGAAGCGGGGCGCGGTGAGAGCTTGGTCACGCGGTGCTGCGGTATCGTACCTTCCACGAGTCTAGCCACGTCGTCGGCGGTGAAGCCTACCGCGCTCAGGCCGTTGGGTACGCCAAGCTGACGCATCAGTTTGATGATCGCGTTCGCCAGGATTTCGCCTGCGTCCTCATCACGAGCGCCGGCCACATCCGCGCCCATCAAACTGGCGGCGTACAAATGGCGCTGCGGGTTGGCGGATGCAGTAAAACGAAACACGGCGGGCGCGTTCAAGATAACCGACATGCCGTGTGGGATGATGGGGTGGTCGGTGACGTAGCCTTCAGGCTTGAAAGTGCGAACCATGCCGGACACAGGGTAAGACATGCCGTGCGGTAGATGAACACCTGCATTGCCAAAACCGATACCCGCAAAGGCCGACGCTAACAACATTTGGCCACGCGCTTCGTCGTCTTCGGTGTCATTCACGGCGCGCAGGACGTTTTGCGAGAGAAGTTGAATGGCCTTCGCGGCCCAAACGTCGCTGATGGGGTTCGAGCCTTGATACGCCGGACGCATTTTTGGATGGTCTGGCGCGGGACGCTTATCGAATGGAAGCGCGGTCATGGATTCGAGCGCGTGGCTGAGGACATCAAGCGCGGAACAAGCGGCAACCATCTTGGGCATGGTGCGCGTATTGTCGGGGTCGATGATGCCCATAACCGGACGCAAGGCGCGGTGGGCGATTCCGGTTTTGGCGTGCATCTCGACGAAATCGAAGATGGCGACCCCGGTGGTTTCGCTGCCTGTGCCTGCCGTGGTGGGGATGGCGATCAACGGCTTGAGACGGCCCGGAACGGGCTGCGCCTGCCCAACGGGCGCGTTGACATAGGTCAGAAAATCGGCGGGAAAGGTCGCGTAGAGGTTGGCCACTTTGGCGGTATCCATGACCGAACCGCCGCCAACTGCTACGTAGCCGTCGAAGTTACCATCGGTGGCGAAAGCGATAGCTTCTTTGAACGAGCCGTCGGTTGGCTCGATGCGTACCCGATCAAATAAAACTGCGTCGATGCCTTCGGCACGTAGAGCAGTAAGCGTGATAGATACGGCTTCGCTGTTGATGAGGTTAGGGTCAGTGACGACCATCACGCGGGTCGCGCCAAGCTGTTTCATGTCGTGGCCAACTTCGCGGGTGATGCCCGGCCCGTACTTGATGCTCGACGTATCCATTGTAAATGCGGTTTCGAACACGATGATCTCCTTAAGCGGCAATGAAAAAGATGTCTAGCTGCTCATTTTGCTGAGGCGGTTCCACGAGTCGCGCAGCACTTCTAGCAGGTTCTGGTATTCGGCGTAACGAGTGCGATAGGCAGGTACGGCAGAAGGGTTGGGTTCGTGGCGGCGTTCGACGTGAACTGCTTGACCAACGGCGTGTGCGAAGTCTGAGTATGCGCCGATGCCAATTCCGGCACACATAGCCGCGCCACGCGCACCGATTTCACCACCTTCGGGGATTTCTATCGGGAGTTGCAACACATCAGCGAACATCTGCGACCACAATTGACTCCGCGCTCCGCCGCCAGTAAGCCGCGCTGAATCCATCTGTGCGCCCGCGCTACGCAATTTTTCGACATGGTTTAGGTGGCTAAAGACCACACCTTCGTATATGGCACGAAGGAAATGTGCTCTAGTGTGCCAGCCTGTCACGCCGAAAAAGTTAGCGCGGGCAGTAGCCTGAACATTCGTGCCGAATAGAAACGGGTGAAACAGGATAGGGGTGCTTCCCGGATTGACATCGGCGACCTTTTCGTTGCACACGTCGTAGACCGAGATGCCGCGCTGCTTGGCTTCCGCTTGTTCTTCCGCGCAGAAATTTGT
>JACMMD010001255.1 GCA_014379235.1 Anaerolineae bacterium | reverse complement strand
TATCCTGAACCAGATTCAGCGATGGCGCGTTGGAGAGACCAACAGACGTTGGATACGCCGATGTCCACAGGACGACAATACGCGAGATAATCTCCGGCTCAAGCAAGATTGCCGACGCGATATTAGTCACACAGCCAATTGCGGCAACGTATAGCGGCTCGTCATCGCTGGCAAATGCGCGCTCGATGAGATGGTCGACTGCCGGGGTGCGAATAGGCTTATCCAGCGAGGTCAGATAGCCGGGAGCGCCGCGAAACACCATTCCCGTCGAGTCTTCATCCATCAAATCGTAGACTTTGAGAATTTCCTGATAGCTCAGTTCCATGCCTTCGTCGGGTTCGACAAAGGCTATAGCAAGTGGATCAATGTCGTTAGCGATCATGTTGGAGGCGCGCTTACGATAATTCTGGAACGCGGGCGGGAACTGCGCTGTTGTGTCGCTCTTGAGCATCTCGTAGGCTTTCAGAAGCGGTTCACGATGATGCGCGAATGAATAAGGTTCGGCCAGCATCCCCTCGATTTTCAATACGTTTTGTGACAACAGCGCCCATGCGATGGTGAACTGATCGTCAATCTCGTTATGGGTATCCGTGTCAATGATGAGCCGCACCGGGCCACGCGGCGGCTCTAACATCTGCCGCATTTTATCTTCGGGAATCACCGGAAACTTCGGCATTGTTCACCTTTCCTAGAGCAGAGCCGCAAGGTCATTCAGATTTTGATTTGCTGTTTGATAGTCTGTGGCGATAAGTTCGCTGAGACGCAAGGCGTATTCGCGCATATCGACTTCGGAATTGGCTTCAATGACAGGCTGACCCCACTCCGGCGGAATGACATCAACACCGTGAAAGGCCCCCGCAAGCGCTCCAACCACGCTGGCATAACTGTCCTTGTCGCGTCCATACATCACCGCGCCGACAATCGACTGCTTGAAATCGCCGTCAGAAGCCACAAACATCGACAGCGCGACCACCAGCGTATGAATGGATTCCGAAAATAGGTGTCCCCATTCCAGCAGTTCAATCAACGGCTGCCTGATTGCAAACACGTCACGTTCACGGCGCGCAATCTTGAGTGCTTCATCCAAAAACTTGAGGTTCGGGTCATAGCGCCATTGGGTTGTATGCCAGTGATCGCCCTCGCGTCGTCGGGCAAAACGCAAATGCGCGGCCTGCGCCGCTTCAATCATGCCATCTACTGTCGCCTGCGGGCGCATGGCCTCTGCAATCGCAGCGACCATCATGGCAGCGGCGGTTTTCGCGTGCCCATCAGTGAAAAATGCGAGATCAAATCCAAGCTGGTAAGCCTCGTCAGGACGGCAGGCGGTAATCAATCCCAACGGTGAGTTCGCCATAATCGCGCCGTTCGTTGCTTCACCGCCGAAAATCACTTTGTCGCGCCCCCATATTGCTTTCATATAGTATTCTTCGACAAACCCCTCGTGCATGGCATCGGGCGCATGGTGATAGGCTTCAGCCAGAACATGCGCCACATCGCCAGCGCGCGGTTTGCCGCCTGCATGAAAAATTGCCTTGCAGAGCAAATGTTTCAGCCGCGTATCGTCGGTGTATGCGCCGATCCGTTCGCCTTCGCCAAATTGACCGTGATGGCTTGGCGGACGGTCATACGGCACAAAGCGCTCTAAATTTCCGCCATAGGTTTCGCGGATTTGCTCCGGCGTCCAATGTTCTACAGGCCCGCCGAGCGCATCACCAATCGCACCGCCGAGCAAACAACCGTAAACTTTCTTGAAAAGAAGGCTGTTGTCCATTACGTCTTTTTCGGCAGCAGCCAGATACGCGGCTTCGGCAGTTGAACGTTGATCGTGTCCCCTATCTGCGCCTGAAACTCCGCTGGGCCGTGAGCCAACCACTTCTGGCCGTTCACATCAAGCTGCACCTGCGAATAGGTGCCCATATACACTCGCGCTAGAACCTTCGCAGGGATAAGATTGTTGCTGTTGACGTTCGGGGTTAGCTGCACATCTTCGGGGCGTACAGTCAGCGTAACCGCTCCATCGGCCTGTGTCACCTTATCAGCATCGATGTCCAGCGTACCGAGTGCGGTTTCAACGACACTGCCGCGCCGTGTGCCATCGATAAAATTGTCGTTGCGAAAGAAATGAGCGGATGCCGCCGATGCGGGCCGCTCGTAAAACGCTTGCGGCACGTCGTACTGCTGCAACACGCCTTCGAACATCAAGGCGATGCGGTCAGCCAGCATCACCGCTTCTTCTTGGTCATGGGTGACGAAAACCGTCGTGATGCCAAGACTCTGCTGAATGTTGCGGATGAGTTCACGCATCTCCAAGCGCAGGTTCGCATCCAGATTGGCCAACGGTTCGTCGAGCAGCAGCACTTTCGGCTTCACGACCAGCGCACGAGCAAGCGCGATACGCTGCTGCTGCCCGCCCGAAAGCTCATGGGCGCGGCGTTTCTCGAAACCCGGCAGGCGCACCAGTTCCAGCATTTCGCTAACGCGGCGATCCATCTCTTTGCGATCTACGCCCTGCATCCGTAAGCCAAAGCCAACGTTTTGAGCGACATTCATCGTCGGGAACAGAAGATGCTTTTGAAACACCATCACCGCGCCACGTCGTTCGGTGGGGATGGTCAGCACCGATTTGCCATCAAACAGGATTTCGCCCTCAGAAGGCAGGAGCAGTCCCGTTACCATCCGCAGTGTGGTCGTTTTTCCGCAGCCGCTCGGGCCGAGGAAAGCGACCAACTCACCTGTCTTGATTTCGAGATTCAGATTGTTGACGGCGATTACATTGTCAAAGCGCCGTGTCAGGTTTTGGAGCAACACATGCGTCATAGTCGCCCAAATCCTCCCATGACCGCCGATTCTCGACCCAGTTGGCGCGACGTAAGCACCAACACCAGCAGCGCCGGAACGACGAATACTAAGCTGACAGCAGCAGCATTCGCATAGTTGATGCCGCTAATGAACGGGAACAACACCATCGGCAGCGTTATAATCACCCCGCCGCCAATCAAGACCGTCG
>JACMMD010001254.1 GCA_014379235.1 Anaerolineae bacterium | reverse complement strand
TGGTGACATTGATGGGCCACAGCGCTGAGGAAGCGGCTCTCGTCGGTTTGTTCCTGCACGGCTGCCAGATCGTCGCTGCATCGACATCAGGGCTGCTCGGCTACTTCCTGCTAGAATGGTCGAAGCGCAGCGCAGATCACGCAGAAACCACTAGCGAACAAGTTCCCGCGCACTTGAGCTAAACTCTCACCACTGTTTTGGGGCTAATCTCAACGGCCAATTGAGGACAAAATGAACATTAGCGATATACAATGGCTGTATGACTATAATTGCTGGGCCAATGAACTGATGTTGACGACAGCGGCGGAACTCTCGCCGCAGCAGTTGACACAGCCGACGTCCTTCTCGTGGGGCGATCTGCGCGGAACACTGATTCACACGCTGGATTCCGAACATATGTGGCGTAATCTGTGCCAGCATAATATCATCATCAAGCAGCGTTTAACCGAAACCGAGCCATTCCCGACGCTTGAATCCATAGTCACCTACTGGAAAACCGAAGAAAACGAGATGCGCGCTTATCTCGATGGCCTGCGTGACAGCGATATGGGAAATATCGTCAGCTACGACACCGACGAGGGGGATCATCGGGAGCGGGTGCTGTGGCATTGTTTGCTGCACATGATCAATCACGGTACGCAGCATCGCAGTGAGTGTGCGGCGATGTTAACCGACTTTGGTCACTCACCGGACGGCATCGACATGACACGATATCTGAACGAGCGCTAGCACTCGTAACGAGTATCGCCCATATTTGAAACCCCGTTAAAGACTGGCTCTTTTCTCTATCTGCTGTACACTTATGCCTTGCTGTAGAAAGGCGATGAGTGCACAGTGATAGAGACAGCGGCAGCGGCGAGAAGTCATCGCTTGCCCCGTCAGATAAACACCCCCATAATTCAAACGGCGCGCACCACTCCTCAGCGATGAAGTTGTGGCGCTGCCCCAACTGCGGGCAGTCGTACTTCGGGTCAACCGCGCCAGATATGTGTGATTTTTGCTGCGATTTTACGACGTGGCAGGTGATCGCGGGGCAGTCGGAAGCCGCTCCTAACGAGGAAACGCCGCCCAACGGCGCGAACGCCAATCACGCGGCGCGATCTGCCACGCAAGAACTCAATATTCAGCTTCGGCTTATTCCCGATGAGGAGCAGCATGACGAGAGCGAAAAATAGCGCCTTTCACCACTTGAGCGGGGGCGTTCTGCTCGCGTTCGCGTTGCTCGCGGCCTGTTCGCCTGCTGCGCCGCCGACTCAAACTGCGTCAACTCCGTCTGCTACCGATGCCCCTGTGACTGAGGACATCGCGCTCCATGCCAGCGTGTTTTTCTTGGGGCGAACCGACAGCAGCGGCGACGGTCAGGTAAGCCTGTCAGATGAGGTCGCGCTGTATGCCAATGTGCGAACGGTTGACACCGACACAGTCAGCGAACCTTCGCAGCGACTGAGCGCGGAAGGCGTCAACGTCTTGCAATTTGATACCGCGACGAACGGTGAAGCGGTTGCCTATATCGCGCAGCCAGCGCCATCCGCCACGAACGAATCCAACAGCTTAGTGCTGGAAATCGTTCAAGTGAGCGACCTTAGCTCAACCCGTGTCACGCTCACCGATTTGACGGCGGCCACCGCCCAGTTCTTCGAGGATGCGATCTGGGTGAGCGGCTACAATGCTGACGGGATGCCGCTCTTACGCGGCCTCAACCCGACCAATGGCGAAGTGATTGGCGAACGAGTCTTCGAGACACCCACCGCGCAAATTACGCTCGACCCTTCGGGGCAGTGGGCGCTCAATTTCATGGCGGAGACAGGTGCGGTAGAAGTTTTCAGCTTACCCGCATTCGAGCCTGTCGCGCTCGAACTACCTTCAACCGGGACGATTGTAGACGCGCCGCAGTGGTCGCCGTCGTTGGACGGTGAACGATTTGTGACTTTGTTCGCCGCCGCTAATAACCCGGCTAACTTCGGGTTGTGGATTGTGGATGCTGAAGGCAGCGATGTTCAAGCTATCGACCTGCCAGATTACGAAGGTGTGAATCGTGTCTCAGCCACATGGAGCGATCACGGTGAATACGTGGTCACTACGGCGCGGCAGGCAGCACCAGACCCATCGGGCAGCGTACCGCCGATCACTATCATTGATGCCGCTGCTGACGCATCAACAGCTCCGGTTTCGCTGCAAGAAGCGGGTTTCCGTTTGAGCGTCTTTGGCTGGTCGTCGGGAGACGCGTTCGCGCTCGTGTTGAAGCAGCCTGTCAACACCAGCAACCGGGAGAGCAGCATACCCGTTTTCCCGGAGTTCATGCTGTATAACTCAGCGTCGCAGCAGCTAACGCCGCTCGAAAGCATGGCGCAGGTCGAGCCACAAACTGCCAAGTGGAGTCCGACAGAAACCCGGCTTGGCATTCTCGGCCAATCGCTGCTTGATGGTCAGTACGGCGTTTACGCGCTGTCGGCGGCGGAAGATACACTGACGACGCTGCTATCGAGCTTCGATACCGGTTTGACGCAGGGCAATATTTACTGGACGCAAGATGGCGCGCAGGTTATCGTCCTTGCGCCATCGACGGACTCGGCACAAGGTCTGATTACCACGCCGCTAGGGACACCGTTCGCGCTCTTTGTCCTTGATGTGGCCAGCGAAGCTGTTGTGCGCCTGTCGCCGGAAGGCATCGCCGTCGATCTCTACAATGTCAACGTTCAGTAGCGAAACGTCGAAGAACAACGATAGGGTAGGGGCGCAGCACGCTGCGCCCCTACGCATAACACGCTGGCTTATTGTGGCCGCGCTGTTGATGGCCGCCGTACTCATCAGCCTCTACGCCATTACCGCGCCGCCGGGATTGACATGGGAGCATGGCGGTGTCGATGGCGGCGAACTGGCCGTAGTCAGCGCCCGGTTAGGAGTGGCTCATCCCCCCGGCTACGGACTGTATACGCTGCTCGGCGGGCTGTTCATTCGCCTACCGCTTCCCGGTACGCCCATTCAACATCTGCAAATCTTGTCGCACCTGCTGGCGCTGCTTTCATGCGCGCTGACCGGATTAGCGGCGCGGCGTTTAGCGGCGGACAATCGACTGCCTCTGCCGAATGTGGTTGGGTTGGTGGCGGCGCTGACGTTGGGATTGAGCCGCACGTTCTGGTCGCAGGCCATCATCGCGGAAGTTTACACGCTGTCGCTGGCGTTTTTCTGCGCGGGGCTGCTGTTGAGCGTCGATTGGTCAAAGCAAGTACCCTCACCACGAACATTATTCGCAGGCGGATTCTTGCTCGGCATGGCAGCGACCCATCACCTAACAACGGTCTTATGGCTGCCAGGACTGCTGTGGCTGGCGCGTCGTTCACTGAGAAGTTGGACGTGGCGCGGTTGGCTGGCGCTGGTGATCGGCGGCATAGTGGGGCTGTGGCCGTGGTTGTGGCTGATGCTGCGCGGCGGCGCTGATCCTGCGGCCAATTGGGGCGGGGTCGATGGCGGGCTGTCGGAATTTTGGGCCCACATCACCGGCCAGCAGTATAACGTTTATCTCAATGATCCGTCACCGGGAGCGCTCATAAACGGTATCGGCAACTGGGCCAAGAGTTTGCCCGTCGAAT
>JACMMD010001253.1 GCA_014379235.1 Anaerolineae bacterium | reverse complement strand
TTGAGGGCCGAGCAAGCGGCGGCAGAAGAAGCTACGCCCGAAGCGACAGAACCCGCCGCCGAAGATGAAGCCGAAGTGGACACTGAACCAACGGCAGAAGCCGACGCTGATGAAGCAGAGGCGGCACCCACAGAAGAAGCCACCGCAGAAGCGACGGAAGAGGAAGACTAGGAGTTTGTAGGGGCGGCTGGCCAGCCGCCCTATCAGAAAGCCTCTAAGTTTCTAATGGCGTGGCCACAAATGGCCACGCCATTACATTCCCGACATTATTTTTATACTTCTCATAGTGCATATATTTCATTGCTAACAGCGAAGTGCTTTGTATTACGGCACATTACGCAAAAGCTGACGATTTCTAAAATCCACTCAATTCCACAACAATTCAACGCAACAAAATGGGAATATTTGACGTTATGATGTAAACAGGTGAAGCAGCATTTAACCAAAAAAGACAATCGATTTAACCTCATGGCACGCTTAATCATGCACCGTGGCCCGTCACCGGGCGCGATTTACGACTTCAGCGCTGATGTGGTGAACATAGGGCGTGGTGTCAAGAACGACATCATTCTCCATGACAACGACGTAAGCCGCGAACACTGTCGTCTCGTTCGTGCTGGCGGCAGTGGCGAATACGAGATTCATGATCTCGCTTCGAACAACGGCACGTTCGTTGAAGGGCAGCCCGTGAAAAGCACGTGGTTGTTACATTCGGGACAGGTCATTCAGCTTGGCGATACGATTGTCTTTGAATATGCGCGGATCGGCGCGGGAACCCACAGCGCGAACGGCGCGAACGGTGACACCCATCCGTCGCTCAAAGACACCGACGAAGCCGAAGCCGTCTCCCCCGGCGACAAGCCGACACCAGCGGCCTTGAGTCCCAGTGGGCATCCTTACCTATTGATGACAATGGGGCCGGAAATCGGCAAAACTTACAGCTTGAGCGAACCAATCATGACGATTGGCCGCCACTTATCCAACGACATCGCCATCCAAGACCCCGAAGTGAGCCGCCATCATCTGCGGCTGCGACGGGTCAATGATGAGCATGGCGAGTTCGCGCTGGAAGACCTGCAAACCACCAACGGCACATGGATCAACGAGGTCGAGTTAAGCGGGACGAAACGCCTGCGTAGCAACGACGTGATTCGCATGGGTTCGACTGTGCATCTGCAATATACGTGGCAGCCATACCAGATACGGCCCGAGTTTCTCAGCGCGCCGCCGTTCGATGCTGACCCTTTGATTACCGATTTCGATACTCGCAGCGTTGACGCGACCAAACTCAACAACTTACTCAGCGTGGCCAAGCGCGAATCGACGCTTGGAACCGGCGTGGCCAAAGGCGGGCTGGAGAACCACATCTTCATCGCTTATGCCCGCGACGAATGGGAAACTGTCGTCGCGCCGCTCACCGCCCAACTGCAAGACGCAGGCATGGACGTGTGGGTTGACCAATATCTGATGCGCGGCGAAAACGACTGGATGCAAGCTATCGAGCAGGCCCTCAGCGAGTGCCGCGTGATGGTGGTGATCGTATCGCCACACGCTCTCGAATCGCGCTACGTCCGGTTGGAGTACCGCTACTTTTATAATCGTGAGAAGCCTATCATTCCGCTGTTGTATCGTCCGGTGGCCGCGCTGCCGCCTGAACTGCGCCGCCGCAACGGTGTGCAGTACGACGATAGCGACTACAAACGCAGTTTCCAGCGCTTGATCTTCGAGGTGTTGTACGCTCGGCGGTAAACGAAACCGCAATTTTGTTCCGTTCATTCAATAAGGCTATTATTGTAGGGGCACAACGGTTTCGTTGTGCCCCTACTGTTATGTCACAAAGATAGCGCCTTATGAAAAGTGGTTTACCGCTCGACTGCATCTATCACGGGGATTGCATCGAGGTGCTGGCAGGGCTGCCGGAAAAATCCATCGACGTTGTATTCGCAGACCCGCCGTATAACTTACAGCTACAGCACGACCTCTACCGCCCGAACATGACCAAAGTCGATGCGGTGACGGATGCGTGGGATCAATTTCCCGACCTCGCCGCCTATGATGATTTCACACGCCGATGGTTGACGGCCTGCCGCCGTGTCCTCAAAGATACCGGGACACTGTGGGTCATCGGCAGCTATCACAACATCCACCGCGTCGGCTCGATTATGATGGACTTAGACTACTGGATACTCAACGAGATCATCTGGGAGCGCGCCAACCCCATGCCCAACTTCAGGGGCAGCCGCTTCAACAACGCCCACGAAACGTTGATCTGGGCGCAAAAAGAACAGGGCAAGCGCTACACGTTCAACTACCACGCGATGAAAACGGGCAATGACGATAAGCAGATGCGAAGCGTTTGGACGCTGCCGATCTGTTCCGGCGCGGAACGCATACAGGTCAACGGCGCGAAAGCCCACTCCACGCAGAAGCCCGAAGCACTGCTGGCCCGCATCATCAACAGCAGCACCCATCCCGGCGACATCATCCTTGACCCGTTTTTCGGCAGCGGCACAACGGGCGCGGTAGCCAAACGCCTGCGCCGCCATTGGATCGGCATCGAGCGCGACCCCGCTTATATCACCGTCGCCCACGAGCGCATCGACAAAGTTCAGCCCGCGTCGCAGGACGAGGCCGTTTATCAGCCGAGCAATAAGCCCAAAGAGCGGCGCATCCCATTCGCGCATCTGCTCGAGGCCGGTCTGTTGCAGCCCGGACAGCAGCTTCGATTTGAAGGCGGCGAAATTTACACCACCATCACCGCCGATGGCGCGCTGATCTACGACGATGGTCAGACGGTGCAGCGCGGCTCGATTCACAAGATCGCCTCGACGCTGCTGAATGCTCCCGGCAACGGCTGGACATATTGGTACTTCCGTGATGCTGACGGCAAGTGGCAAATGATCGATACTTTACGGCAGAAATTGCGCGGCTAACAGTAGTCGTAAAAAAGAGTAAAAAAGCCTGAACTCAATCATTTGTCAATGAATTGTCGTGTAAACTTAGTGTTGAAACCGATACCACTGGAAGGCTGGGATGAGCGCAGGCGACATCGGACAACTCGAAACACTGTACAAAATCGCCCGTGCGTTGCACGAACCGCATCACGACGCACAAGCGATTCTCGAAATCATCCTGCACATGGCCGGCGAGGCCATTGGCACGGAACACGGCAGCATCGTCACGTTCCGGCGGCAGGGCGGTGTCAAGCGCACTCACGTTCTGCGCCCCGTCAAGGATGGCGGCGTAGCGAACGACTCATGGAATGTACTCGTAGCGCGGGGGCTAATTGGCTTCACCTATTACGGTCAGCGCACCATTGTCATCCGCGACATCACCACTGACCCGCGCTGGCTCAACATGCAAGACCGCCCATCGTTCTATAACACGGGTTCGGCCATCGGCATCCCCCTCATGCAGGGCGATACCGTTTACGGCGTGATGACCTTTATCCATTCCGGTGTCGATTTCTTCGACCCGCCGAAGGTGTCGCTGTTGGAAGAAGTCGCGGCCATGGCCTCAGCGGCCATCGGCAAGCGCGATGATCTCGACAGCGCCCGCGAAAGTGAAGCGCACTACCGACGCTTGTTCGAGGACGCGCTGCTGCCGATCATCATCACCAACCTCGATGGCTTCATCATCGACGCCAACCGCCACGCCCGCGAGTTTCTGGGTTACGAACGCGAACAACTTCTCGGACTGCTCATCAACACCGTACATCGCATCGGCAACGAAACGTTCGACATGGAACGCTTCGAGGCCCTGCAAATGGGGCACGAACTCGAAATCAAAACCACCGCTTCCACCGCCAACCACGAAGAAATTCCGGTGCTGGTACGGGCGCGGCGGCTGTCGTTCAAAGAAGGCGACATGATCGAATGGGTGGAGCAGGACATCACCGCCCAGCTTGAACTCGAACAATTACGCGGCGACCTGTCCGCGATGGTCTATCATGACCTGCGCGGCCCGCTGCAAAACATCAGCACCAGTCTGACCATTCTACGCCGCACGTTCACCAACAGCGGCAATCTCGCCCTGCCCGATATGCTGCAAGTGGCACTTCGCAGTTCGCGCCAGCTTTCGCGCATGGTGGAAAGCCTGCTTGATATTCAACGGCTGGAAGAAGGCAACTCGATCCTCAACCGCCAGTCGACATCACTGTACAACCTGCTTTCCAGCGCCGCCGAACTGGTCGAACCGCTGGCCGAACAGTCCAACCAGACGCTGACATTCGAGATGGAAAAGGGA
>JACMMD010001252.1 GCA_014379235.1 Anaerolineae bacterium | reverse complement strand
GTGAGCCGCCACCACATGCGCCTAACACGCGGCGCAGGCAGCTATACCCTCGAAGATTTGGGTTCGACCAACGGCACATTTATCAACAGCCAGCGCCTGACAGGTGCGAAGCCGTTGAACAACAACGATATGATCGGGCTAGGCGAGACTGTCACGCTCTCTTATGAGATGAGCCGCGCCCAAGATGTGGGGATGCGCCCCGCCGAAAATCTCGCGCCGATGAGTCCCAGTACCGTTCCGCAGCGCGCAGCGCCGCCTGCCGTGGCCGCCTACAGCGATCCTCAGCAGCAGCCTCAACAACCGCCAGCGGCTTACGAATACAGCGCTCCGGCCTATGGTAGCAATGCTCCGGCTTATGGTGCGCCGCAAGCGCCCGCCGCCGCTTACAGCGCTCCGGCTTATGGTGCGCCGCAAGCGCCCGCCGGAGAGTACGGTGAATACGATCCGTATGCTGTGCGCGAAGAAGAACCGCGCAGCCCGATGCGCTGGGTGCTGATTGGCTGTGCCGCGCTGTCGCTGTTCTGCTGCTGCGGTACGGTAGTCGGTTTGGTGATTGTCGATCAGGCGTGTTTGTGGGACAAAGTTCCGGTTCTGAGTCAGGTGATTGCGGCGCTCGGTTACAGCCTGACCTGTTAAAAACAGTGCTGAGTGAAATCAGTACGGAGTACAACATAAAAGACAATCGCAGGGGCGAGTATATACTCGCCCCTTAGCGTTTTCATAGGCTAACCGCTGACAATTATGGCCGCGACAGTTCCCGCGCTGCCTGTGCCATCGGACGCGGCTTCGTGTCGCTGAGTGCGTCTATTGATTCGCCAACTTCGTCCGCGCCGCCTTTGCCATGCAGCAGCATGGCCGCTGCCGCCGCGAACGCGCAGATGATCGCGCCGACGAGTCCCAGTTCGGCAAGCACATGCACGATGATGCCCACGTAAACATTGGCCGCTGCGACTGGATCGACCACTGTCGAACCAAGTTCAGCCATGGCCAGCGCCGATGCTCGCTGCGTGGCGAACGTGGTCAAACCGGCCATGCTGATGGTCATGCCGAGCAAGCGCAGGATAATCACCAGCGCCGAAGCCGCACCGCGACGATCACGGGTCGCGGAGTTGATGACCGCCGCGCTGATGGGCGAAAACGTCAGCCCTAAGCCGATGCCGACCAGCGCCATTTCAACCGCAATCAATTCATTGGCAATGTCTATTGTCCACGTTTGCCAGATGAGCAAGAAGCCTACTAGCGCTAACAGCAAACCGCCCACCGCCGTCGGGCGATAGCCGATGCGGTCTGTCAGCCAGCCGCCGGGGATAGCCGCGATGGCCATCGGCACGGTCAGCGCCGACAGCAAAATGCCCACTGCCAGCGCGGCTTCTCGCATATTGGTGGCATCGGTCTGTAACAGGCGTACATTGACCAGCACAGGCACACTGACTAAACCGATCATCAAGCAGAAGCCGACGAACAGGTTGGTGACCAGTCCGGCAGATAGATTGCGCTGCTTGAACATATGTAGATCGAACAGCGGGTCTTTTACGCGCCGCTCAACGAATATGAACAGCACGAATAGCACCGCCGCCGCTAACAACAGCGGCCCGGCATATGGCGGAATCTGCGAGAGTTCGTCAAAAGAGGTGGTGCTGCTGGAAATCTCGACGTTCGCGCCCATGCCGATGACGAGGCAGATCAGCGCGGCCACGATCAACAGCGTGCCGATGAGGTCAAAGCGACCTTTGGCTCGCAGCATAGGCACATTTCGCAGCGCCCACCATGTCAGCAAAATGGCGAAGATAGTGATGGGCACGTTGATCCAGAACAGGGCGCGCCAATCCGGTGCGCCCCAGTTCAGCCCGATTTGCCGGAAGAAGTTGATGAACGACTCGGCATGATCGGAGAAATACTTGACCATGATGCCGCCGTACAAATGTCCAAGCACCCATCCGAGCGTATCCACTGCGCCAATGATGCCGAGCGGCTGCGCCCGTCGCGCTGCCGGAAACAGATCGCCAACCAGCGCGAGGCTCACGGGGACGAGCGCGCCCGCGCCCAACGCCTGCACGATGCGCCCGATGATGATGGCCAGCAGCGTGACCGCGTTCGGGTC
>JACMMD010001251.1 GCA_014379235.1 Anaerolineae bacterium | reverse complement strand
GCTCCAATCGCTGCGAGACGAACTCGATCAGCCTGATTTGACTCCGGTGGATACTTGCGCGGTGAATTGGGTTGAAGACCCGTTCGCACTCGGCGGTTACAGTTCGACCAATCCCGGCGGCATCGCAGCGCGAGAGACACTCGCACAGCCGACGCTGGATGAATCCGGCACACCGCGCCTGTACTGGGCGGGCGAAGCGACTGCGCCGCTGGCGTGGATCGCAACCGTGCATGGCGCGCACATCAGCGGCCAGCGGGTCGCTAATGAAGTCCTGAGTACCGAGTAAAAACTCAGTACACCGCACTTTGTTTTTGTTAGTAAACGCATGAAGATGGAAAGGAACCAAACATCATGCGAAAGAGAAAAGCCAAGAGTACCAACGCGGCTCACCTTGTCACCATGACACGGGTGCATCAGCCGCGCCGTTTGAGCAACTCCCCCCTTGAAGTTTGGGAGCATATCACCGACTACGGTTGACTGAGCACACAGTCTCCGCGTGCCGTTAGGTTACGCGGATTAGTGCGTGAATACACGCTTAGTGTGCTGACTCCAAACTATCAAAGCTTTGGCCTTCGCGGCCAGCTTATCATGGCTCGTTTTGACTCAATACAAGGACTCTCGCGGATGGCTTCCGGTGTCGCCTGACGGCGCTGCATTGTAGCAACGTCCGATGTATTGTGAGCGCCTAGCGAACGCTCGAAGCGCAGTAACAAACGCATTCGATCAAAACGAAAACTGAAAGGAAGCGACCCCTACAATGCCTCTCAAAGAGAACGGGCAGGGTCGCAGACAAAACATGATGAGCAGCACAAAACAAATCAAGCCGGCTATCGACATGAGCGCCGCATTACCCGTTCGCAACAGTTCGGTAGTCATTATGCCGAGCATGATTGAATTCGCCGAAGGTCTGGCGGGAGTCATGCGCGAAGGCTATGGTTACACCATAGAAGAAGAAGCGATCTTCGCAGACAGCATCCCGGCGGACAAGTTCCGCAGCCACCTTCAGGTATTCCCCGAAGGTCAGTGGATGGCACTGGAAACCGCCGACAACAATCGTCCGGTGGGCATCACCGCCAGTATGCGGATTGACTTCGACCCGACGCATCCGTTCCTCGAACCGTGGGAGAAGGCCACCAACTTTGGCTCGATCACCACGCACAACCCGAACAGCGAATGGTTGTATGGCGTCGAGTCGTGCGTCGTGCCGGAATACCGCAGTTTGGGCATTGGCGGCAAGTTTATCGGCCTGCGCTTCGACCTTGCGCGGCGTTTGAATTTGCGCGGCATGGTCGCGGGCAGCGCGATCATCGACTATCACAAGGTCGCAGATACGATGCCCGTTGACGAATACGTACAGAACATCATCGACGGCAAGCTGTGGGACACCAACCTCAGCAAGCAGTTGAAGAAGGGCTTCCGTGCCGTAGCGCTCAACGAGAACTACGTCACTGACCCGACGACGCGCGGTTGGGGCGTGACGATTTTGTGGGATAACCCCGACTATCGCCCGATGAATAGCATCTTCGTTCCGAAGCGGATGCCATCGCTGACGCGGGACATCAAGCCTGTTCGCATCTCGGCCTAAATTCTTAACCCCTACCCCCGGCCCCTTCCCCGCAAGCAGGGAAGGGGAGAAAGTCCCTCTCCGCTTGCGGGGAGGGATTTAGGGAGGGGTTAATGCGCCCTACACAAAATATCCTCGATGGTTCTAGACCGTCTTTCCTCGCGCCATGTTAAACTATCCCTAGCTCATCACAACCGCATAGACTTTTTGAGGGGCGAATTTTATGACCAACAGCGATTCATTACATCACTTGTCCCCTGTGTGGACGCACATGACCAACATCAGCCCGGAGCGCGGCGAAGGCATTTATTTATATGATGCCGATGGCACACGCTACACCGATTTCACCAGTGGCATCGGCGTCACCAACACCGGCCACTGTCATCCGCGAGTGGTGGCGGCGCTGCAAAAGCAGGCGGCGACGCTCATTCATGGGCAGATCAATATCGTCGCGCCGCGTTCGACCATCGAACTGGCGGATTTGCTGAACACCATCACGCCCAAAGAGATCGACTGCTTTTTCTTTTCCAACAGCGGCGCGGAAGCGGTTGAAGCATCGGTCAAGCTGGCGCGTTCGTTCACCAAGCGTACCAACATCATCGTGTTTCAGGGCAGCTTTCACGGGCGCACCGCGCAGGCCATGGCCATGACCACCTCCAAGACGGTTTATCGCCAGCGTTATCAACCGCTGCCTGCGGGCATTTTCGTCGTGCCATTTCCCAACAGCTACTACTACGGTTGGGACGAGGACACGACAGTCGACTTTTGCCTGCACGAACTCAAGACACTGCTTAAGAGCCAGACAGCGCCCGAAGAAACCGCCGCGATGATTATCGAACCGGTCTTGGGCGAGGGTGGCTATGTGCCTGCGCCGAACCGCTTCTTACAGGGGCTGCGTGAGATTTGCGACCAGTATGGCATTCTGTTGATCGCCGATGAAGTGCAAACAGGTTTCGGACGTGCGGGTAAATTGTTCGCTTTTGAACACGCGGGCATCGTGCCGGACATTGTGGTTATGGCCAAAGGCTTAGGCTCCGGCGTACCGATTTCGGGCATCGGCGCATCTCGTGAAATTATGGAACAGTGGATGCCGGGTACTCATGGCGGCACGTATGGCGGCAACGGCTTCGCGGCAGCGGGCGCTGTCGAGACGATCAAGGTCATTCTGGACGAGGACTTGGTGGGCAATTCGACGCGCATGGGTCAGCACTTGATGGAAGGTCTGCTGGAACTGCAAGCCGAGTTTCCGATCATCGGTGATGTTCGCGGACTGGGATTAATGGTCGGCGTCGAGTTCAGCGCGCAAGATCGTCAGCCGGATGCCGATGTGACCAAAGGTGTCTTGAACGCCAGTATGGAACGCAACTTGATGCTGCTGAACTGCGGCACTTATGCCAACGTCATCCGCTGGATTCCGCCGTTGGTGGTGAACAAACAGCAGATCGACGAAGCGCTGACCACCTTTGGCGAGGCGTTGGCGGAAGCATCCGGCGAACGTGAGCAATCCGCGACGCGATAAACTGTGTAGGGGCAGGTCTCAGACCTGCCCATGCTGCTAAATTATACGGGCGACCCAATGTAGTTATTTCTATATTGACCTCAACTTCCGGGTCGCCCCTACATTGCAAGTGGAACTCAAGCGGCGCAATCAACGTCTTTTAGATGTAGCTTTCTAGCCGGAGATTTCAATCTCCGGTTTAGTATAGGCAACTGAAAGGACGACACATGAAACGCTTTTTGATAACCCTCGCTTTATCCATACTGCTGTTGACTTCGTTGACAGCTTTCACGCAGCCGATTGACGACTCCAAATTCACGCCAACCCCCGCTCCGACAACCGACGTTAAGCCCAACACCGAAAATCCACAGGCGGATATGTCTGAGCCGCGCTTTACCCTGACCGAGTACGACCCTTGGCGGATGGTCATCGGCTCAGATGGGCCGGCGTTCGTGGCTTACGATAACGGGCTGGTGATCTTCCAGCGACAGGCCGCGAACGGTGATTTCGAGTACGCTTCGGTGACGCTATCACCCGATGAACTCGACGCGCTGCTGGTGTCGATGGTTTCGCCGGATTTCTTCACGCTTGAGCCGTACTACGACCACTTGTTGATGACCGACCAGCCGACGAGCAATATTCGCGTGTCGGACG
>JACMMD010000137.1 GCA_014379235.1 Anaerolineae bacterium | reverse complement strand
GGGATTCACGGCCTGCACCATCTCGGCCATCTCACCCGGCTGCGCCACGCCCAATTCCAGCACGACAATTTTATGCTCTGGAGTCAACCGCGACAGAGCCAGCATCATGTCCAGCCGCCCGCCGTAAACTCCGGTACTTTTGTAGACCGGATGGCGTGTGGCCAACACCTGCGCGATGGCGGCAACTGTCACCGATTTACCCGCCGAACCCGTCACACCAATCACGCTTGTGCCGAGCTTCTTTAATATGAAGCGCGCCCACGCCATCAGCGCGGTTTCGGTGTCTTTGACAATCGCTACCGAAACGCCGTCAACATCGAACTCCGGCGGACGAGCGCACAGAATACCGCGCACACCGTTCTCGATGGCTTCACGGATGTAGCGGTGGCCATCGCCGCGTTCGGTTTTGATGGCGACGTAAAATTGCCCCTGTTGGGCACGGCGCGAATCAAAACAAAAATCGGTAAAAAGGTGCGCCGTTGGCTCACCGAATAATTGACCGTTCGAGGCTTCGAGGATGTCGTATAGGCTTATCATGATTTGCAGTATAGCACCGCCCTAAGAGCCGTGCTACCAATCCATTCTGGTATAATGCTGCTCCACAATCCTAGCTTAAAGTGTAAGGTGAAAAGCCTCTATTTTCACTTGACGGATGAACGGAAATTGTATGGCTTTTGAATTTGAAGTTCTTGCCACGCAGGGACGTGCCCGCGCTGGCATTTTTCACACGCCGCACGGCCCCATTCCGACGCCGGTATTCGCCCCCGTTGGCACACAGGCGACGGTGAAAGCCGTCCCGCCGCGTGACCTGCAAGAGATCGGCGCAACACTGGTGCTGTCTAACACTTATCATCTGCATCTGCGACCCGGCTCAGAACTGGTGCGAGATCGCGGCGGGCTGCATCGCTTCATGGCGTGGCCCGGGCCAATCCTCACAGACTCCGGCGGCTTTCAGGTGTTCAGCTTAGGCGCGATCAACAAGATCGACAGCGACGGCGTGACCTTTCGCAGCCACATCGACGGCAGCAAACACCGCTTCACGCCCGAAGTGTCAATGCAGATTCAAGAAAATCTCGGCGCGGACATCATCATGTGTTTCGACCAATGCCCCACGCCCAAAGATCGTCAAGTGGTCATCGACGCTGTTGCGCGCACGAGCGCGTGGGCCGTTCGCTGCCGCAATGCACATCCCGACGATACCACGCAGGCCTTGTTCGGCATCGTTCAGGGCGGCATCTTCGAGGACTTGCGGGCGCAGTCGGCGGACTTTTTACAACGCGAAGTCAACTTTCCCGGCTACGCGGTAGGCGGGCTGGCGGTAGGTGAAAGCAAAGCCGAGATGTACCACATGCTCGATTTCACTGTGCCCATGATGCCAGAGAACAAGCCGCGCTACCTGATGGGCGTTGGAGAACCCGACGATTTGGTACAGGGTGTCATGCGCGGTATCGATATTTTCGACTGTGTAATTCCGACGCGCATCGCCCGACATGGTGGAGCGCTAACACGCTTCGGACGGCTCAACATGCGAAACCTGCCCTTCG
>JACMMD010001250.1 GCA_014379235.1 Anaerolineae bacterium | reverse complement strand
CGTGAGGAAGTCGTGTTTCGTCTGCTGATTTTGGAACTATGGCGGCGGAAGTTTCTAGCGATAAGCAGTCAGCCATTAGCGGTCAGCCAGTCGTAGGGGCACGATATATCGTGCCTCTACCCGATACAATGCCACTACGCATCCGTTATATAGCATCCCTGCATTATCCCGAACGGCTGCAAACGGCAATCGCTAACACGCCGCCGGGAGAAGCACCGCCGTTGTTCCCGCCGAACATGGCGCACAGCCTGATCGTCAAGGCCATGCGAAAGCGCGGGCATACTGTCGCCGCGTTCTATCGCAACCACTCCGCGTTCAGCGGCATGGAAAAAACGCAGCGTCACACACAGACTATCACTCCCGCCAAGATCATCACGGCGTTATCCAACCGGATGCCGCCGCGCCTCAACGCCGATTATCGCCTGCGAAACCGTCACTTGATCGAACAATCCCGCGAGTTCAAGCCGGATGTGCTGTGGATGGCCGGCGATAACCGCGTGATCTACCCCGAAACGCTGACAGCGATCAAGCGCGAAACAGGCTGCAAGATCGTCTATGCCTGCGGCACGTCGCCAATCGTGTTCTCACATCCCATCGAACGCGCCGCCGCTCGGCTGTACGACATGGTGCTGGCCAGCGATTATTATCACGGGATTCAGTGGCTCGAACTGGGTGCGCCGCGAATGGAATGCCTGCCGCTCTCGGCCTGCGACCCCGACTTTCATCGCCCTTATGCTCTCACCGAAGCCGAACGCGCCGCCTTCACTTGCGACATCGCCTTCGTCGGCACGCTCGTTCCCGATAACCTGTACAGCCGCCGCGTTGAAGCGTTAGAAGCGCTGCGCGATTTCGATCTCGGCATCTGGAGCGTCCACGAAGTCCCCGCAAGTTTGCGCGCTCATGTTCGCGGCAAAGCGCTGGACGAGGATATGCTGAAAATCCTGTCTGCTGCCAAGCTGACCATCAACACACATGGCGATTTCGTTTTTTACGGCGGCAATATCCGCCTGTTCGAATCGGCTGGTGTGGGTATCGTGCAGCTCAGTGAAGATTTGCCGGGGGTGCGCGAGTGGTTCAGCGACAGGGAGAATATCATCATCTATAAGGACACTGAGGATTTGCGGGCGAAAGTCGTGTATCACCTATCACACGATGCTGAACGCGAAGCGCTGGCCAAACGCGCCCGCGAACATGTCTATGCTCACCACACCTACGATCAGCGCGTGGCGAAAGTGGAGCGAATACTAACAGAACTGCGATAAGATGAAATTCTCGCGGCGACCAAATCTTTCCCTGACGTTTACCCTGTATGCGGTGTTAGCAATCTTTCCCGGCTGCTTTTGTACTTTCATTGGAGGAGCGCTACTTTTCGGGATAACGCAGGTAGAAGTAGCAGTTCTCTTGGAATTTCTTGTACTTGCTCTGCCTTATCTTGGCTTGGCATTTCTGCTACAGCGCATGATTAGAGTGAGACCGTACAAAGCGGGGTTCAGAGCATTCACTTTTCTTCTATCCGTGTTAATTGTGCTGGTTGGTCTATTAACCTTCATCTCAGTCATAACGTTCGTGCAAGCAGTCACGGACATTTTTGACCCCAATTACGTTCAAAGACCAGTTTTGTCGGGTTGGGAGACGCCACAGGCACAAATGCTATTTTGGAATTGGCTTGGTAGTTGTTCTACTGGCCTAATCATTCTGGTGCTGGGCTATTGGCTTAGAGTTAGACAAGCATTGCGTCACACCGGAATGGCGAATTCGTCGGCTCTAGACAATGCTGAACACTTAAACCCGTAGAATTATTGATCGCGGAAAATATCTTTCACTGGAAGCTCAAAACCGGGAAGGATGTTACCGCCGCTCAAGATGCCTTCAATATCAAAGATTTGAACTGATTGACCCGGTGCGTGAACAACAACCTGTCTATCGGTGGGATAAACAACCCATACCACTGTACCAGCCGCCAGATAATTGCTCACCTTTATCATCAACTTCTGTAGACTGTCACTTGGCGATACAACTTCCACCGCTAAATCCGGCGCGTTGGGGTTGATACCCTGCCGCACTAACTGAGCTTGGCGCGCTTTGCTGATATAGCCGACATCTGGCGCATAACGTTCGCTCATCACACGGTAAAGTCCCGCTTCACCAGTCGCATAGCCGATGGGATTTTTGAGCAGGAAGATATTGATAAACGTCAGAATCCAACCACCGATGAACGATGTATAGGGATTACTTGGCACTTCGACAATCTCCCCACCGATGTATTCGAGAAACCGTTCGGCGTTTTCCGGCAGATCAATCAGTACATCGAACTCTTCAGCGCTGTAACTCTGTGTTTGGGCTACCACTTGGCAAATTCTCCGCTTAAATTCCATTCTATTCTAATAGATTATGGACAAGTGGGCATACTCACTCTTAGAATGAACCGCTTAAACGCCAATCCAAATAACAATGTGATGCCATTTACGTGCCAGAACTATCCATCGTCATTGTCAACTACAACACACGCGAAGCACTGCGGCGCTGCCTTGAGTCGATTCAGGCACAGCGTAGCGAACTCGACCTTGAAGTGATCGTCGTAGACAACGCTTCAAATGATGGCTCGGCAGATATGATTCGTGCGACGATGCCAGATGCAAAAGTCATCGAGCCGGGACACAATACGTGGTTCAGCGGCGGCAACAACCTCGGCGCGGCGCAGGCAAGCAGCGAGTACGTCTTCATTCTGAACCCTGATACCATCATTCAACCGAACACGCTCACACTGATGCTCGACTATCTTCGCGCTCATCCCTCTGTCGGCGCTGTGACGTGCCAATTACGCGGCCTCGATCACACGCTGCAATTTACCTGTTCGCATGTCCCTCGTTATGGCGACTTGCTGCTGACTTATACGTTTCTCGGTCTATTATTGTCGCCTCTGCGGGATCACTATACAGCGCGGATGTGGTATACAGGCTGGCAGCGCGACAGCACACGAGCGGTTGAGGTCGCGCCGGGGTCGTGTATCATGGCGCGGCGCACCTTATATGAACGAATCGGCGGCTTTGACGAAACGCTCAAGCTGTACTACACGGAAGATGATCTGTGCAAGCGAATGCTGGCTACAGGCTGCGAGATTCACTTCGTCGCGGATGTGCTGCTGCTGCATGAAGAACACGTCAGCACACGGCATATGCAAAGCGCGGCAAGGCACATTTACTTTGATGATATGCTGATATTCTGTAGCAAACACTATGGCGCATTACCCGCGCTGATGCTGCGTCTGCTGACAATGCCAACCCTGTGGCTGATGGAATTGAAACAGCGTCAAGCATCACGAAAGCAGAAGATAAGCGTATGACCGATCAAAATGGAAACCGTTATGACAGCACCCGTCAGGCATGGGAAGAAATCTGGGACGGCGCGTCGGTAGAAGTCGAACTCAAAGCGATACAGTATCGCCGCTCACTGCAAACCATAGCTGCATATACACCGTACCTTTCTAAAGACGACGTGATACTCGAAGCTGGAAGCGGACTCAGCGCCGCCGTCCTCACACTGCGACGGATGGGCTACAACGTCGTCGGCTTGGATTACGCCATCAATGCGCTCAAGATCGCCCGCCGTTATGACGCGACACAGCCCTTGCTGGCCGGCGATGTTCACGCACTGCCCTTCGCTGAAAACTCGCTCGGCGGTTATCTCTCGTTCGGTGTCCTCGAACACTTCGAGCAGGGCATGGCCCCCGCCTTAGCCGAAGCCTTCCGCATCCTCAAATCCGGCGGCATCATGGTGCTGACCATCCCCTATCCGAACGTCGTCAATCGTTTGGTGGCGTGGCGGCGCAAACGTCAGGGCGCGAATGTCCTCACCGACGACAATTTCTACGAAAGTACCTATGACCGTGATGCGCTGATGAACAATGTTTGCAGCGCCGGCTTTGACGTTTTGCGCGCTGAACCGACCAGTCATGCGTATACATTGTGGGGATTGGGCGGCATCTTTCGCGGGCCGGGCTATTACGAAACGAACGCACTGGCCGATGCGTTAGGCGATATTTTGCGCGTGGTGCTGCCGTGGCCCTTCAACTTCTCCACAATGGTGATCGCTCGTAAGCCCTGAGAGGTACGTGAAATCCGCACTACGGCTGAGGCAATTTCAGCCTTCATCCTTTACAATAGCTAACATGAGTACAAACGCAGTTCTGCAAATCCAAGATTTAACCAAGCGTTATCCCGCTGGAAGCAGTGGCGAGGGCAAGCTGGCACTGGATCGCCTGAACTTGACGGTCTATCGCGGCGAGATTTTCGGCTATCTGGGCCCCAACGGCGCGGGCAAGACGACCACGATTCGCCTGCTGCTTGACCTGATTCGTCCCACATCGGGCAGCGCGAATATACTGGGACTGGATGCTCAAAAACAGTCGGTCAATGTGAAGCGCTTTCTCGGCAACTTGCCAAGCGAACTCACGCTGTGGGAGCACATGACGGGCACACAGATCATTCACTATCTGGCGGGGCTGCGTCCCGGCTGTGACACGCGCTATGCAATGCAACTAGCCGAACGCCTTGACCTGCACCTGAATCAGCGCGTCGGCAGCTATTCGACGGGCAACCGTCGCAAGCTTGGCATCGTACAGGCATTGATGCACAAGCCGCCGTTCTTGATTTTGGACGAACCCACCAACGGCCTCGACCCGCTCGTGCGCCAAACTTTCAACCAGATGCTTGAAGAAGTGCGCGACGAAGGACGCACCGTGTTTCTCTCGTCGCATGTGCTATCGGAAGTCGAGCAGATTTGTGATCGCGTCGGCGTTCTGCGCGATGGCGTGCTGCAAGCCGTCGAAGGTGTGCATGATCTCAAGCAGGCATATTATCGTTGGGTGACGATTCGCACGACTGAAACCAGCGTCTTCAATCAGGCGGAGTGGTCGGCGTTGGATGGCGTGGAAGATGTTCGCATCACGCCGGGACAGGTAAGACTGCGCGTTTGTGGTCGTATGGACGCGGTAGTAAAGCTCGCGGCGCGCTATCCGGTGGATGACTTAAAGGTAGAAGAGCCGAGTTTGGAACATTTTTTCATGACATTTTATGATGGCAGCGGCAGCGAAGGGGTTAAGGATGGGGCGCGTAGGCATGATTGAAGTCGATTCCGCCCCAAATCCACAGGCGGTTTCCGAAACACCACGAACCGAAGCGCTCCCCCACATCGCCGACACCCCGCTCGGTGTGATCTTCCGGCGAACGCTGCTCGATAATATGGTCAGCATTTTGAGTTGGGGGCTTGGCTACAGCGTCCTCATCGTGCTGGTAGTCGTGCTGTATCCGAGTATGCAGCAGCAGGGCACATTACTGGCGCTGCTGCGCGGCATGGGTCTGCTGAATACGCTGACCAATGAATTCAACGTCGAGGCGCTTGTGCAGCTTCCCGGCTATCTAGCCGTGCAAGCGATGAACTGGGCACCGCATGTCATGGCGGTGTTCGTCATCCCGCAGGCGATGGCGGCCATCTCCGGCGAAGAACGGCGCGGAACGCTCGACCTACTGTTGAGCGCCCCGATTCCGCGCTGGCGTTTGCTCACTGAGAAAACGTTGGCGACTGTGGTGTCGCTGTTTGCCATTCTGTTCATCATGTGGCTGAGTCTGTTCATCTCCACACGGCTGATGCCGGGAGCAGAGATGGATACCACGCGCTCCATCGCGGTTATCTGGCATGTCGCGCCCATCTCGCTGGTGATGCTGATGCTGACGCTGTTTTTCTCGGTGCTGCTTCGCAACAGCCGAACGGCGGCAGGCGTGGCAGTGGTGATCGTCATCAGCAGCTACTTTCTACGCGCCATCGCCGACATCTCCAAAACTGATTTTCTCGTGTTCCTGAAAAACTTCTCGATCTTCAACTACTATCGCAGCATCGCCGTTGGCGCGGAAGGTTTTCAAGTTCCGCAAGACGCGATCATGCTCACGCTGGCGCTGGTGTTGTTCGTGCTGGCGTTGGTAGCCTTTCAACGCAGGGACATTGGGGTATAACTATAGGTGTTAAGGTTCGAGGTACGAGGCTCGAGATTTTGTCTTATACTCGAACCTAAATTAGGGGGATTATTCTGTGACCGATATTGGCCTTATGCTCGAAGGACAGGCGGGTTTAACGTGGGAGCGCTGGCAGCGGTTGTTGAACGCCGCCGAAGAATACGGCTTCCAATGTATGTTTCGCTCCGATCATTTCACCATCGGCCCGCCCGATGAAGAATCGCTGGAAACCTACGTCTCGCTGACTTTCGCCGCCTCGCATACCAAAAACATCGAGTTCTCGCCGTGTGTCTCCCCGACAACCTTTCGCAATCCGGCGCTGACCGTTCGCATGGCCGCCGCCATTTGCGACTTGAGCGGCGGGCGTATGCTGTTAGGCTTGGGCGCGGGCTGGCATGAACGCGAACACAAGCAGTTCGGCATCCCGTTCTACGATAAAGCCACGCGCTTTGAGATGCTGACCGACGCGCTGGAGATCACCAAACGCCTGCGCGACAGCGATACGCCTGTCAGCTATCAGGGCAAACACTACTCGCTTGAGGATGCCATTCTGCTTGAACGCCCGAAGCACTATCTACGCATCCTCATCGGCGGCAACGGCCCTAAGAAAACGCTGCCGCTGGCGGCGCAGTTTGCTGACGAGTGGAACGGCGTATTCATAGACCCCGCAGGCTACGCCGAACGTTCGGCGCTGCTGGATGGCTACCTGCAAGAGCGCGGACGCAAGTCAAGCGATGTCAAGCGCTCGTTGATGACACAAATCATCATCGGCAAGGATGACGCTGATTTACAACGCCGACTCACTCACTTTGGCGTTGACCCAAGCAATATGGAAGAGAGCGCAAAACGCATTATCGGCACGCCGTCGGCGGTGGTCGAAAAGATCAACGAGTATGCAGAGGCGGGCGTTCAGCGCTTCGCGTTACAATGGTTGCAGTTGGACGATATGGACGGCATCGAATTGATCGCCCGCGACGTGCTGCCGCATTTCCATAAGTAAGCTGAAAAGGAGCAAATCAACCATGCGTCAGGTGATTTTGATTCCCGATGAAGATGGCATCGGTTATACAGTGGAAGTTCCTAGTTTGCCCGGTTGCATCAGTGAAGGCGATACGTTAGACGAAGCGCTCGGTAACATCAAAGAAGCTATTGCGCTTTACATAGAGGTTCTCGTCGAAGATGGAATGGAAGTTCCTGAAGACTATGCGCCGATCACGGTCATGGCGGTATGAGCAAACTGCCCATAATTTCGGGGCGCGAATGTGTCAGTGCTTTGCAGCGCGCGGGATTTACAATACGACGGCAAACGGGCAGTCATATCGTCTTGCAGCGGGACAACCCGTATGCCGTCGCCTCTGTTCCGAAACATAAATCGCTGAAAAAAGCGACGCTAAAAAGCAATATCAGACAGGCGGGTATGACAACAGACGAATTTCTCTCTTATTTATAGGCGCTGATTGATGCAAGAGCCACTTGAACCCCAAAGCCCGCGCCGTGAACCGCGCCGACAGCGACCACCGAATCCGCGTCGTGAGCAGCGAGAGCGAACACAAGAACGCCTGCGCCTTAATCAGCAAGCGCCGCCGCGCTCGCCACGACGCTGGCCGCTGTT
>JACMMD010001249.1 GCA_014379235.1 Anaerolineae bacterium | reverse complement strand
TTCATGGTCTGGTGGGCGAGAACGGCGCGGGCAAATCCACGCTCATGAAGATTCTGTCGGGCATTTATCGCGCTGGCACTTACGAAGGCGAGATCAATCTCAACGGCAAAACTCTGCAACTCAGGACTGCGGCGGACGCGCTTGAGCAAGGCATCGGCATTGTTCCGCAAGAGATCAGCGTCATCGACCAGATGAGCGTTGCGGAAAACGTCGTCGTCGGCAGATGGACACAGCCCGGCAGCGTGCTCATCAATATGCGCGGCATCAAGCGGGCGGTCAAAGACTTTCTGGAAGCGTACAACATCGCCCTCAATCCCGGTGCGCTGATGAGCAGCTTAACCACCGCTCAGAAGCAGCAGGTGATGATTGCCCGCGCCTTGTATCGCAAGCCGAGCGTGTTGATTCTGGACGAGCCGACTTCTTCGCTGGCTATCGACGAGATCGATCACCTATTTGCCAGCATGAATACCCTGCGCGAAAAGGGTGTGACCACCGTTTTTATCACCCACAAGCTGACGGAAATCTTCGAGTTGGCGGATCGTACCACCGTGCTGCGCGATGGTGAAGTGGCGGGTGAATTCGAGCGAGCAGACTACGATCAACACCGCATCATCGCGGCCATGGTCGGCAGAAAAATCGAGAACCTCTATCCGGCGCGCACGTCCGAAATCGGCACAAGCGAAGTGCTGCGCGTCGAACATCTCACCGTCCCGCATCCCATGATTGCCAACCGCAACATCGTTGAGGATGTGAGCTTTGTCCTCAAGAAGGGCGAAATTCTCGGCTTGGCCGGGCTGGTTGGTTCAGGGCGCAGCGAAACTGTCAACGCCATTATTGGCCGCACAAAATCCAGCGGCAAGATCATAGTCGATGGGCGGCAGGTCTCGATTCGCAGCCCTGCACAGGCTAAACGGTTAGGCATCGCCCTCGTTACGGAAGATCGCAAGCGCGACGGTCTGCTGCCTAATCTGGAAATTCGCCCCAATACCACCCTGCACAGCCTGAGCCAGATCACCAACGGGGGCTTGCTCAATTCGTCAGCCGAGCGGCGGCTGGCAAAAGAAGCCATTGAGCGTTTCAATATTAAAGCCCGATCAATCGAGCAGTTGGTCGTGAACCTCAGCGGCGGCAATCAGCAGAAAGTTATTCTGGCGAAGGTGTTGATGGACAACCCGCAGATCCTCTTTCTGGACGAGCCAACGAAGGGCATCGACATTGGCGCGAAAAACGAAATCTACAAGCTGATGCTGGATTTGGTGCAGCAAGGCATGTCAATCGTTATGATTTCATCCGAGCTGCCTGAACTGCTAGCGATGTGTGATCGTTTCGTGGTGCTGGCCGAAGGCAAAGTTGCCGCCGAGCTTACCCGCGAAGAAGCCGATGAGCATCGCATTATGCTTGCCGCGACGCGGGCACGTTCTCAGCTTGAACAAGTACCTACATTTGACAACAAGGAAGCGCAAGCGTGAACAACCCCTACAGTCTTGAAGGCAAGCTGATTCTTGTCACGGGGGCGGGTACTGGCATAGGACAGGGGATCGCTCTGGAAGCGGCCCGTCAGGGTGCGGATTTAGTCCTGAGCTACGCGCACAGTGCTAAAGGCGCACAAGAGGCGGTGGAAGAAATTAAGGGCATGGGCCGCCGTGCTCTTGCCATCAGCGCTGATCTCGGTGAGGTTGCTGAGTGCATCCGGCTCGTAGATGAAGCGGCGGCGTTTCTCGGCGGATTGGATGGTCTGGTGAATAATGCGGGCGTGACGCTCACACTCGATTTTCTGGACGTGACCGAAGATCATTTCAACCGCATCTACAACCTGAATATTCGCGGTGAGTTCTTTTGCGCGCAGCAGGCCGTGCGGCACATGATAAAGCGCGGTCAGCAGCGCGACCCCGAACAGCCTTGGGCAGGCGGCAGCATCGTCAATGTCTCATCCGTACATGGCTTTGTCGGCTGTGCGGGGCATTCTGTTTATGCCGGGACGAAAGGCGCGATCAACGCTTTCACCCGCGAACTGGCAGTTGAGCTGTGCCCTGTCCACATCCGCGCTAATGTGCTTGCTCCCGGTTCGATTGAAGTCGAAAGCTATTACAAGACCGACCCCAATTACAGCCGCGAGTTTGGTGACAGCATCGTTCCGTGGGGGCGTATAGGGCTACCCAAGGACTGCGGCTATATCGCCTCGTTTCTGCTGTCGGACGCTTCGGAGTTCATGACCGGACACGTTCTGTATTTTGACGGCGGTCTCACGGCGAAAATGGCGCTGCCTTTCCAGCCAAAAAGCGGAGAACGCTAGAGATGTGGATACCAAATTCTCGCAAAGTTTCGATCATGTTTTTGTCTCAGAAGGGATCAAAATCATTCGCACGCCGTTTCGGACACCACAGGCGAACGCGGATGCTGAAGGTTGGGTTCGTTCCGTTCGGGAAGAGTGCCTTGATCGTCTGTTGGTTGCGAACCAGCGGCATCACTAGCATCTTACGAAGAGCAGGCGCGTCTAACTCGCGGCTGCTGCTCATCGACACTGACAGTCAAGGACACGCCAGTCTTATCACCACAGGTCGCAATGACTACGGCGCGGATGACAGCCTATATGCGTTGCTAACGAATTGCATCGTGGCAAGCTCAATGTAGGGTTTTGCTCGAAAACTTATTGATATAACGAGTTACTCTTTGTGCCGCATGGCGTACTACAATGTGCATTGGCTCATGTATGGCATTCGGGATGCCACAAGGTTTGTCAGCTTAATGACCAAGCCTTTAGAAAACTGAAGTCGGTGCATCAGCATTGTTAGGCCCGAAGTGTTTCAGCACAACAATCGGCTCGTGCTGACTGCGATTGGCAATGCTTACGCCCTGTTTAGCCGCATCTTCACTGACGAAGAACTCGTCGGCGCTCAGTTGACCGTAGCGCAGCATGACCGCCGCTTCGCACTCGTGTGCGCCGAACGTGCCGTGTCCCTGCACAACGATGCAGCCATACGCGGCGCTGTCTTTGACAACGGCTGTTTGCCCCGGCAGCACTGTCAGTTCTTTGGCGCTGAAATACGGGTTGGCGTAAACCACCCAGTTCTCAACGTAACGCCCTGCTTCCTGCTGCGCCAGCGTCGGCGGGCGGAAATACTTGCGGCGGTAATCGGGGTCAACGTTGGCTTCCCAGTCCATCAGGCTCATAATGTAATCAACATCGTGCTTTTTATCGTCAGGGCAGTTCTCGACGAGGAACTCGTAAGGGTACACCTCGCCAGATGTGACGTTCTCATAAACCGAGTTCACGTCGCTGTTCCACTGCGGCTCGTAGGTAAGGTACGAACCCGGCGCGTGCAGCACCCCCGGCGGGGTGTACCAGCCTGTGCCCAGTTCCAAGCGGAAAGCGCGAGAAAGCTCGGTGATGCGTGTGTCGCGCTTTTCGTAGTCGAGCAAGCGCCGGCGAACGGTGTCTTTGCTGACGGTAGGGTCGAAGCCAAAGTACGTCACCGGAAACTCGCCGGGATGATTGTTCAACTGCGGTGGGAAATAGTACGCTTCCGGCTTGCCGACGCGCCCCACACGAGCGGCTGATTCGTCGTCCAAGTGCAGATGGAAGAACAGCGGCGGATTGTAGTCGAAGAACTTTGAATACATGGGCCACGTTCCAAACTCTTGCATCAGTTGCTCACCGATGATGGCCGCGCCGAGTTCTTCTATCGCATCGCGCAGTGCGAACTTATCGGCAATGTTGTTGGTCGGCGCAACGTAGCTCAAGCCCTCGTCTTCGGGCGCAAGCGGGCCATTCATGGCCGTGATCACCGACGAGAACCAGCGTTCTTTGATCGAGCCGCGTTTGGTGCCGAGTGCGTAATAGTCGTCGGGGTGCAGGCGTAAACGCCGCCCCGCCTCGCTGAAACGGCGCGGCACGAAGTTGGGCGCAATCCGCAGTATGCCTTTACCACGCTCAAATGTATCTTGAATGAAGTGTTTCGATGCCAAAATAACCCTCTATATGTGTATAACCCTACCGAGAAAAAAATTATCACAAAGCAACTAAGGAATATCTATTTTACTTCTCTTTGTTTCCTTGTTGCTTTGCTGCCTTGTGATAAGTAGTTGAATTTCTGACCATTACTCGATTACCACAGCGGCGGACTGCGGCGGAATGACAATCCCATTCGCCGATGACTGCCAATCCGCATCTTCGACCAGCCGATAGCGGTTCAGCGTCTCGCCGTTATCCAGCGCGATCTGTACGGTGATCGTCTTGATTTCGTCGTAGTTGGCCACCACAACGCCGGATTTGCCGTTCTTCGCATTGATGAAGACCGCGAACGGCTGATGCGGCTTGCTCTCTGACGTGACTTTCGCGCCGACCTCGTGCCGGAACTCGCCATCCCAGAAGTAATCACGCAGTTCAGCCCGCAGCGCGTCCATCTTCGTGCCGTAAGCCATCGTCAGCGGGTAGTCGTCCAAGTGACCTTTGAAGTTGTACGGCTCGTAGCTGATGACGTAGTTGAACAGCAAACACTGGTTGACCATATTGCGATCATTGAAGCCGGTCACCGCCGTCATGAATAAGCCTTCGGGCAGCATGTAGCGCGAGAGCGGGATGTGCTGCTTGCTCTCGCTGCGATGGTACGACAGGTGATAGGTATCCATCTCCCAGTCGTAATTGGCTTCGCCCGCGAACAGGAAATCCGCGTTAACGGGGTCGCTAATGCGGTGAAAGTTCTGAATCAGCTTGCGGTCATTGGCGTAAACGGGTGCGCCGTAGCGGTGACCGTGACTCTCATCGAAGCACAGCAGCGCGGGCGTGTGATGTAGGGACTCGTCAAACAGGATGCCATCCGCGCCAAGCTCGACCATTTTGCGGAATTCGTCGTCGCACACGCGCAGATAGTCTTCGCTGCTGAAACACATCGGAATCAGGCGCTTGGTATTGATGTCCATCAACTGCGTG
>JACMMD010001248.1 GCA_014379235.1 Anaerolineae bacterium | reverse complement strand
TTCTAGCCGAGGATTTTAATCCTCGGTTTCAGACCGGGGAATTCATTCCCCGGCTAGAGGGCTAACTTGGCTTTGTGGCTGACGGCTGACAAGCTGTACTCAGCGCGCTATCCTTGTGCTGCGAAGACCGAGAACACCACCAACGGCACAATCGCGCCGATCACCGTTCCGGCGATCAACTGCGCGGGTGTATGGCGCTGCAAACGCAAACGAGCCGCCGCTACCAATGGCACGAGCGGTAGCAGCACCAGCGCCGGAGTCAGCCCGAAGACCGCGCCCGTAGCGATGACCGCGCCGGAAATGCTCATGGTGTGCATACTGATCTGCCACACAAGCGTGATGAACAGCATCAGCGTGAGTTGAATCAGCGTGAACAGCGCGATCAACGGCAGCATCGGCGGCGCACCGAGCCAGTGCATCATAGCCCAACCGATAGCGGTACACAGCATCGACACCAGAAACGGACGGATGCGCTGTTGGCGTACTTCCATATGCACGTCGGTGATTTTGCCGCGCCGCACCATAAAGGCGATGTACAGAATCGGCAATAGGCAAACGATCAAAGCATACAGAGCAGCCCACAGGGCGGCCCAAGATGCCGGACGTTCGCTGGCATCAACCGCGCTAAAGGCGAGCGGGAACGCCAGCGCCGCCCACACGATTGGGGGGCTGAGGACATCGGATACCATACGTTCCCACGATTTTGGATAGCGTTTAATCACTGAGTTTCACCAGCCACTACAACCGACAAGAAAGGCGTTTCATGAAAACGCCCATGTTGATGACTTATAATAACGCATTGTTCACTATAACATATCTTATAGTGTACTCGTAGTGTAGTCGAAATACATTAAGAACCTTTTAGCCCCTGCTGGTGGCGATTGGATGAAGCGATGAATGACGAATTAAACGGGCAGCTTACGCCGACAGAGCCGGATAGCTGGCGCATTCCGCCGTATGCGCGCCGAGCGTTGTGGCTGGAAAGCGATGCAGGCACGGTCAAGACCGAGGGCGAACAGGGCACATTTACGCTGCCTGCTCCGGCGGAAACGCTCAACGTGCGCTGGGGTGGGGCAGAAGGGCCGGCGCTGGCTCGTCTGCGCTGGCAGTCCGACAGCCTCGCATGGGATGGCGCGGTGGCGGTGGGCGGCTTTGTCGATGCGATTCACATTACCGAAATCGACGGCATGGATTTTCCGATGGCGCTGGTGTTCATCGGTGGCCAGCCGTTGAAGGCCGGCACGACGCCTTATCCGGCACCAGCGGCGCGTACTCAAGTTCCGTATCCGCCAACCAATTCCTACGATGCGACAGCCGATGACGTGAATGAAACCGTGACGACGTGGCTCGTCGGTGAGGAAAGCCCGCTCGTTCGGCTGGCGGAAAACGCGCTCATGAACCGTCTGCGCGTCTTTTGCTTCGGACATTTAGCCGACGCAGAGGGCGGCTGGCACAAGCATTTCGCGCTGCCGCTGCTGCTGGAATCGCTGACGCTGTTTGCGCCGTAAGTGGGTAGCATTTCAGCCTGTCAGCTTTCAGCCAGAAAGGGCGTTCAGTTGAACACCCCTACGCGAACCTGTTTTTACTCCAACGAGTAATCGAGGCTGAACGGCTGGACATCGCCATGTGTGGCCACCGCTTCGCCGCTGCCCGTGATGCCTGCGAGGTCGCCCGTGCCTGAGCCTTCGACAATCGTGTAGGTGGAATTGGCCGCTGCGTTCTCAAACACGCCATCGACCTTGAGAACGAAGCTGCCTTCACGCCCGCCAAGCTCCCCGATCATCTTCTGCAAGCCGACGTAGGTCGCCTGCATGTCGTCGATATACGTCATCAGATAATGGACGATAGCCTCGCCTTTGAAGTCACCGTCGAAGTGGAAGATCACATCGGCATGGGTTTGTTTCGCGCCGTGAACGTCTTTATGCTCTTTGCCGTCCCACGTTTTTTCAGTCCACTGCTTGATGCCGAACGTGCTTTCCGAGTGGGTGCTGGGGTGCGCTTTATTCGCCATGATTTCTCCTATAGGTAAATAATGCTGCGATGAAAGCGTCAATGGTCTTACAAACGCAGCCAGTCTAGCATTTGAACGGCATCAGCGATTGTAAAAACGCGACATACTAGAACGTCGGTGCTGATTTAGCAGTCTCTTAATCAGACCTTCCGTTGCAATGTAGGCTGCAATTGTGGTAAACTTGTGATACCTACAGCCATATGTAGTGAAGATAGATGGTTAGTAATTCAACTACCGTGTCTGAAGACAGTTCCGACCAACCTCCCCACCGCAGATCAAAGCAAACTCTTGATGTTGCATATGTATCAACCGCGCAGAGGACGCTGCTGTTAGTTAGCGCCGCCTCGCGTTTCTGGTTTGATACAATTTCGATTCTGCCGGGGACGCGGCCTAACAAGGAGAACAAGTAGAGCGTTGATCGAAGGCAGTTTATCCGGTTTACTGGCAATCATCGTGCTGATCGCGCTTCATGCGCTCATCGCTTTGGCCTATGCTGCGTTGACTAACACACGCCGCCCCGAACTGCGGGAGCGTGTGGATAACAACGACCAGTTGCACATCACTTATGAATTGAGCATTGTGCTGGTGCGCTTCGCCATCGCCGCCGTCGCGGGGTTGTCGCTGGCGCAACCGTTGGCCGAGTCCAATCCGCTTCTGCCGCCTGCTTTAGACTACATCGTCGTTCTGATACTCACAGCGCTGGTGACGGTCATTTTCGGGGAGCTTGTGCCCTCTGCGATTGACAACGTGCGCGCCGATACGCTGGCTCCGTCGCTGCTGGTCGTCATGCGGATGCTGGTGCTGATTTTGCGCCCGTTCGTGTGGTTGGTATTCAGCGTCAGCCGTTTGTTCACGTCGGCGTTTGGCGGCAGTCAATTGGTCAATGTCATCACCGAAGAAGAGATCATGACGCTGCTCGATGCCAGCCAAAAAGAAGGCTCGATTGAAGAAGATGAGCGCGAAATGCTGTACTCGGTGCTGCAATTCGACGAAACTTTAGCGCGTGAAGTGATGATTCCGCGTATCGACGTGGTGGCGCTGGAGATCAACACGCCGTTTGATGACGCGCTGGCCACGTTCGTGAAGTCGGGACATTCGCGCATACCGATTTATGATGAGACTGTCGACAACGTGAAGGGCGTATTGTACGCCAAAGACCTGCTGATGCTGGCGCTGAAAAATCGCGGAGTGAACACCAGCCCGATGGCCATTGGCGCGTTGATGCGGCCCGCTCATTTTGTGCCGGAGAACATGGCGGCGGATCGCCTGCTTAAAGACCTCAAGAGCCGCAGGGTTCATATGGCGGTGGTGGTCGATGAGTATGGCGGCACGGCGGGCTTGGTCACGATTGAAGACCTGCTCGAAGAAATCGTTGGCGAAATTCAGGATGAGCATGATCCCGACGAAGAAGCCGAATATATCCAGCTTGGGCCGGATGAGTTCGCGGTAGACGCGGGCATGAATCTGGACGACTTCAACGATTTGCTGGATGTCGAACTGCCCAACGAAGACAGCGACACGCTCGGTGGCTTTATCTATACGCAGCTTGGACATGTTCCCGAAGCGGGCGAACTGGTCGAAACCGAAACCCTGACCATGCGCGTCGCTTCGGTAGATCGTCAGCGTATCCTCAAGGTTCACGTTATCCGCAAAGAAAAGCCCGTCGAAGCAACTGAACCATCACGCGATCCGGTAATGCCACCGAATGGTGTGCGGACGGATACGCGCCCACTGCGTGACGACAGCGCGCCTACATCGTCCGCCTATCCGGCGCAGTCGCTTTCGGACGCTTAACGAGTTTCCATTTCAACCCCTCCCTAAATCCCTCCCCGCAAGCGGAGAGGGACTTT
>JACMMD010001247.1 GCA_014379235.1 Anaerolineae bacterium | reverse complement strand
GCCGGGTTTGTCGCGGTTTTTGAGCCAACTAGCGATAATTGAATCGCGCCCTTGCACGACGTTCTTATCAAACGGGTGATGGCGATAGGTTGCGTCCTCGCTGAACAGCGCGGCGATAGCCGCCGGGTTGTAGGATTTCCACGCGGCCACATAATCTTGCAGCCATTTTGTCACACTTGTATGGTCGATCATTGGGATTTAGCCTCTGGCTTTTAGCCGTTAGTTTCTAGTTTCATGATAGCTTGCTCTACATAGTCACCACTCTGGCGTAAATCAAATTTGTCAAATAGGAGATAGTGAAACTTGAGATACGCTGAGATAGCAGCACATTGTTCGGCAGAAAATTCGTTGAGCTGCACTGCGACCCAATTTGTCTCGCCTACAACGAAGTCATGGAGCAGTTGGGTGGATACCAAACTACCGTTGTTCGCATCAAGCAAGATGCCAATCATGTAGGCGGGCAGGTAAAAGTGATAAGCGCGGCGCGTAAAAATGTTCAACGCACTAGGATGTTCATGAATGAACTCTGGCGACAGGTCTTTCCAGTGTTTACCTCTAAAATCCCGTCGGGTTTCAGCGACATTTGCAAAGAAATCGCCATCCTTAATCGTTAGATTGGCATCGCCGGGATAGGGCACATCTGCGAAGGCGGTTTCGATGTGTTGAATAAGCGAGTCTCGCTCTGCAATGAACTGCGCCGCAAGTTCCTCGTCTAACTTGCCATCGTCATTATACAGCCAATGCGGATACTGATTATTGCTTGTCATCGACTAAAAGTTCTTCCAGTATTTCGGGTGTCAGTCCTTGTGCCTGCGCGTTGTCGCTGATGGAGTCCATGACCTTGCCCAGTGTTGGAATATCCATCTTGCTCATTTCGCCAACGAGCGATTCGAAAATGCGCTGCAATCTCGCTTGATCTTCCGCCGATGCATTGCGATAGAACTCAGCCAACTCCGGACCGATGGAAACAGAAATATCATTATCGTCTGCGTTCATCGCTTTCCTCTCGAACCTACTTCGGCAGTTTGTCCGTCGGAATGTCGCGCAGGCGCTGATTCTGCTGGTCACGCGGCGACAGTATTGGAGCAGATGTCGCGCCCCAATCGAGCGCGATGTCAGGATCATCCCATGCCACGCCGAGTTCGTCGCTGGCGTCGTAGTAGTTGTTGACGAGGTAGGTCAGGATCGCGTCGGTCAGTGCGAGGAAGCCGTGCGCCACGCCTACCGGAATGAACACGCCAACCTCATTGGTCGCGCCGATGTCCAGCGTTTCCGTCGCCATGTATGTTGGTGACGACGGGCGCAAATCGCACAAGCCGACGCGAATCACGCCGTTGACCACGTACCAGTAATCAACCTGATGAAAGTGATAATGCAGCCCGCGCAGGACTCCGGCTTTACTGTCGGAGCGGTTGCTCTGAAAGCGCGTCCAGTCCACGAACGGAAACCACCCGGCGCGAAAGGTTTCGGTGAACCGTCCACGCTCGTCGGCGTAAGCTTTGAGCGGCATGGTATAAAGACCCGCGATGTGTTCGGATGGGCGGGCGGGAGTTGTCGCGGTTTGGGTGCTGGTTGGTTGGGTCACGGTTGAATACGTCCAATGTGTGTTTTAGGTAGGGGCGCTTCGCGAAGCGCCCCTACAGGAACACCGCTATCTTACACTGACTGCGCCGAATCTTCACCCCGCAGGCGTCGATTACGATGTGACCTGCGCTTCAAGCTGGTCGATGAGTGCTAAGGCTTCGCGGTTGGCGCTGTCGCCGGAGAGACGCGCATATTCGCGGAGATCGGTCAGCGCTGCCGCCAAATCACCGCGTTGATAAGCCACTGCGCCGCGCAGAAAATAGGCTTCGGGGGCAGTAGGCGCGAGTTCGATCACACGGTCAAGATCAGCGAGCGCGCTGTCTAAATTTCTGGTCACGCGGTAGATGTTAGCGCGGCTGTAGTAGAAGCGAGCGTTATCGGGATCAAGGTCAATGGCACGGGTCAGATCATCTATAGCGGCATCAAATTCGCCAACAAGAGCGAGCGCCGTGCCGCGCCCGTCGTAGGCGCTGGCCAAGTCAGGGGCGAGTTCCAGCGCGAGGTTGAAGTCGGTTAAAGCGGTTTCGTAGTCGCCCATGTGAAAGTAGGCTTGAGCGCGGTTGCTGTAGATCACGGCGCTGTCCGGCGCGAGTTCGAGAGAGCGATCAAAGTCGGTCAACGCCTGATCGTAAGTGCCGAGTTGGAAGTACAGCAGCCCGCGATTGTTGTAGATTCCGGCGTCGGATGGATTGAGTTCGATGGCGCGGTTGTAGTCCGCGAGTGCCAACGCCTGTTCACCGAGCAGCCCGTAAACTCTGCCGCGACTGTTGAAGGCAGTGGCGTTATTGGGCGCGTATTGCACAGCGCGATCATAAGCGATGAGCGCGGCGCTCAAACTGCCCCGTCGCAGGTCGGCGTCACCTTCTGCCAGCGCTGCCGCCGCTTCGGCCTCAGCGTCGGCCAACGGTGTGGCCGAAGGGAGTACCAGCGGGCGGCCAATACCCACTGCCGGAGTCGGCGTAGTATCGCCGTTCTGCGCGCCAACAAAAGACGCTAACAGCGCTGAGGCTAACCCGATACAGCAGATAAGGATAGCAGTTCGTGATACGCGCATAATGCTGATTGTTCCTAAACGAGCGGATTGAGTTCGTAGTACCAGTTTATTACGGTTCGTGGTTTGGGGCGGGTTTCTAACCCGGAATCGGCCAAAGACGAACCAAGTGCTAACGTGAAGCTATTAGCTTTCAGCCTGTCAGCGATCAGCTTGTCAGCTAAAAGCGATTAGACTTTGAACGGCTTAAGTGGATTTGCCACGTAAATTGAGGCGTAGATACAACACCTGTTCCTCACCACGCCCTAAATTCATGCTGATCGTATGGCTGTCGCGGAAACCGAGCCGACGATACAGAGCAATCGCACGCGGGTTGCTGTAGGCCGCGCCGATCTCTACACAGTCGGTGTGCATTTCACGGGCAGCGCGCATCAGATACTGCACGATGGTTGTGCCAAACCCGCGCCCTCGATAGTTTTCTTGCACAACCAGATCGCTGATTTCACCGCAGCGCGGCCACATCGTAAACTGTCCGTAGCCGATAACTTCGCCGGATGAGTTGGTCATGACAATACCCAGCCCGCCTTCCTGCCGCACCTGACGTTGAGCGCGCAGCACCAAACGGTAAATCGCCGTGAGTGGGCGCTCCGGCCAGCAGCTCAAATGCAGCGCGTCGGCATCGGCCAGCCGCACAGGCCGAATTTGAGCGTCGGGGTCAGGCGGCATCAATGCCAGAGGAATTTCAGACATACGTCAAGTATAGCGAAACTCGTTTTTGATGCGCCGCAACCGCCCGCGAAAATCGTCCGTATAGTAATATGAATAACAGATTTGTGATGAATGCCTGCGGCGGTTTCGCTAAAGGCGATTAAGGAGCGCAAACGAATGCGTAAACTAGCGATGATTACCTTGCTCTTGCTGCTTATGGTGGCTGTTAGCGGCGTCTCGGCACAGGCAGGGATGTCCGGGCTTCATTTCTGTGGCGACCTCTCCGAGTCGGATTGTACGCTGTATCTCTCCGCACAAAACGCCATGCTTGATCTTGAATCGGCATCGTTCGATCTGGACATGAATTTCACGGTCAACAATATCGCGCCCGAAATGAAGGAAATGAGTTTCAACTTCGGTATGGATGGCGCTTACATGGTGGATGCTGAGGCGCTGCGCCAGCTTTATGAGATGGCGCAGACGAACCCGGCGGCCTTCGCTGGCGATTTGGAAGCCATTAGCACGATGATGCAAGATATGCTGCGGGCTACTTCTGCCGATATCACCATCACGATTGACCTGCCAGAAGAACTGCTCAACGAGTTTGCGATGAGCGGCGAACCCGCCATCCCGGGCGAAATCAGCTTCGATGCTGTGATGGTTGATGGTGTGGGTTATATCAACCTCGATAACCTCGCGCCGCTTGATCCCAACGGCGATATTCCGTCGGGCTGGCATGGTGCAGATTTAGCTGACCTCGTTGACCGGGGTTTTGCCATGATGAGCGCCTTTATGCCACAAATGGATGAAGCCGACATCGACCCTGAAGCTTTCACCGCTTTCACCGACCCCGACGTGCTTAGTGAATTCATGTCGATTGAACGGGTCGAGGATGCAGAACTCAACGGCGAGCCAGTAGCGGTGTTCCTCACGACGTTCGACTATGCCGCATTCTTCTCCAACCCTGCTATCCGCGAGATGATGCGCGCTCAGATGGCGGCGCAGATGAATATGATGGGCATGGGCGAAGAGATGAACGAGATAGATTTGGATACCATGCTCGAAGCGCAAGCTGCGATGTTCGAGGGCGCGGAACTCCAAATTTGGCAGTCGATTGGGCTGGATACCCCCTACCTCTACCAGTCCGATATGACGTTGGATTGGTATATGAACATGGCGGCATTTGCGGAACTCGACGACATGGGCAGCATGGACAGTGATGACATGCCCACGCCGCATATCAACTTCAGCGCTACCATGACGGTAGACGATTTCAACGCGGTAGAGCCGATCACCGCGCCGGAAGGTGCGCGCCTGTACACGTTCCAGGAACTGTTCTCGTCAATGGGTGCGCTCGATCCTTCGACAGCCGCGACGTTCTAAGGTGAGGCACTGACGATTATTAGGGGAGATTGCTAATTGGCTGTCTCCCCTATTTGCTTAAATACGCGCTATAATTTCTTAGGCAGCAAACACCGAACTCAATCAACAGGTGGGAACAATGAACTTAATAGTCTGTATTTCTAATGGGTCGTTTAAGCTCTTAAGCCACATCACGGAAGATCCACGATCGTCTCCTCCCGCAACGGCCAACAAAGGTGTCCTTTGGGCCCCCAGCGGCCAACCACAAGCAGCAGGAGTACAGCGCTAATGTTTACGCAGTCGTCCACATCCAATGAACCGACAGAATCTAAGAGTGATTCGTCACTGACGGGGCCGTTGCAGCAGGCCGACACTTCTTATGAGCGTGGCAGCAATGAACGTTCTATCGAGCTTTATTCGCAAGCGATTGAACAAAACCCAGAGTCAACCGCCGCTTATACAGGGCGCGGCGCGGCCTACTTGGTGACGGGCAGCTACGAACTGTCGCTTGAGGATTTCAGTTGGGTTATCGCTTATGACCCACAAAACGGAAACGCTTTTTACAATCGTGGCTTGGCCAACTTCGAGGATGAACAGTATGGTAACGCCATTGAAGATTTCACACGGGCAATCGAGATCAACCCGCAAAATGATAATGCTTACTATAATCGTGCATTGGCGTTACGCAACGCCAATCAGTTGGAAGCATCTATTTCCGATTTTCAGCGCGTAATCGAGCGTGACCCGCAGGCCGCATTTGCCCATTGGGGTCTCGGCAATTCCTATTATGATCTCGGAAAAAACGAAGAAGCATTGGCCAGCTATCAACGTTACCATAAGCTTACGGTGCTCAATCCCGATAGAGTGGTGAGCGAGCGTATTATCGAGCTAAAAGAAAAGATCGACAACGAACATGGGCGGCAAAGAGCCGATTAGACCGGGAAGCGTTTCCCTGTAATCGCACCTGCTCTCGGAGACCTCAATGCGCCTGTTTATTAGCTATTCCAGCCGGGATCGAGACGCTGCGGATTTTCTCGCGGATGCGTTACAGGAACGCGGCGCTACTGTATTTATTGACTATGAGCGGTTGAAAGTCGGAAAGAGCTTCTCCGATCAACTGCGTGACGAGATTCTGGCCTGCGATGGTCTGATCTTGCTTATCAGCCCGCGTTCTGTTGCTTCGGAATGGGTGCAAGCAGAAGTCAACTGGGCAAAGCATAACGATAAGCTCATCGTACCTGTCGAGCTAGAAAAAACGCCAGAATACAAAACTGTTTTCTGGAATCTCATTCATATCGAGCGGTTAGATTTCACGCGCTGGAATACAGATCGCCAGATGGACGAGGCGCTGAAAAAGCTAGAGCGGTCATTGGGTTTCGTGTCCTCAGAGGATACACCCGATGTGCCGTCTGCGGCTGTCGATCTTGCTCCTGTGCCGCCTATCACTACTGCGCCACTCACCTCTTCTGATGCCAACACTGGCAAAGCGGTTGGCCGAGAGCAAACCGCTGATACACAGAACGGTTGGGGGAAATCGCGTCGAAATCGGTTTGAGATTATAGGGTTGATTCTGGCTGCGCTTGGTGTGCTGGTCGCTGTGTTGGCCATCCCGTCCGCACAATGGCAGAACTGGGGGCATACATTTGGCCTAGTACCTGCCTCACCTACTTATACCCCGTCCCCGACAGAGACGAGCATCCCGACTGCAACCGAGCGGCCTACGCCGACTGATACTCCGACCACTGCCCCGACG
>JACMMD010001246.1 GCA_014379235.1 Anaerolineae bacterium | reverse complement strand
TGCGCTGGGCGCTCGATCGAGAGTCGTCGGCCGTCACCTTTCACGAAGTCGCGCCTTGAAAGCGGGGCGCTCGGCGCTGCGCGCCTTCGCTTATGGGGCGCGGGACGCTTCGCGTCCTCGCTTACGGGGCGCGGGACGCTTCGCGGTTATCACCAATCCATCGGGGCAAACCACTTCCAATGGGCGGAAACAGCCATCATTCGCCGGAATAGCCGGATCGGTGATCGCCTTAAAAATCACGCGCACCGCCGACTCTAAGCCCGTGCGTCCCGCATTGATCGGGCCGGGAACTTGCGGGCTTGATCCGGTGAAGTCGCAGATAAAGCGATCTTCAGTCACGGTGACTTTGACGCGCATCTCGAACGGCCCGTTACCGATGCCATCGTCGTCGATGTAGTCTACCGCTTCGTAAACGCCTTTCGGGATTTTCGCCAGCGCTTGCCGCGTCATCGCCTCGCCATAATCCAGCAGTGAGTCAATGCCGTGCAATACCGTCTCGACACCGTAGCGTTCGCATAAATCCGTGAAGCGCCGTTCAGCCACTCGCAATGAAGCAGCTTGCGCGCTCATGTCGCCGATGCTCATGTCGGGTGTCCGCACGTTTGCGCGAATAAGTTCAACCAATCCCGGCACAATCTCGCTCTTGATGTACAGCTTGATACACGGGAACTGTAAACCCTCTTGCCAGATGTCAGTGGAATCCGTCGTCCAGCTTCCCGGCGCGATGCCGCCGACTTCCGTCCAATGGGCCTTGTTGGCCGCGAAGGCCACCAACTGCCCTTTGTAATAAATCGGCATCACCAGCGACACATCGGACAAATGCGTCCCGCCGCCGCTGTAAGGGTCATTGGTGATAATGATGTCGCCGGGATGCAGGTCGTTCCCGAACTTTTCAATCACGCTCTTGGCCGCGTGAGTCAGCGTCCCCAAAAAGCCCGCGACACCGTTGCCCTGCGTAATCAAATCGCCGTTCGCATCCAGCAAACCAGACGCAAAGTCCAGCACTTCATAAATGATCGTGCTCATACTCGTCCGCTGCATAGTGATGAACATCTCGTCACCAACGGCGATCAGCGACTCCTTGATGATCTCTAGCGTAAACGGGTCGATCTTGCTGACATCGGTTTTCTTGGCAGCAATAGCCATATCCAAACCTCAATTACCTATGTAGGGGCGGCTGGCCAGCCGCCCTTATGTCGCCCTAGCAAAATTATCGTCTCGTCGAGAGCGAACCGAAACGTGACTTCTCTTTCGCGGCTTCGATGTGTAAAAAGCCGTAGCGATCCCGGTAAACCTGCTGGTCAGGAAACACCACCGTCGATGAAGCGGGTTCTTCGATGATCGCCGGGCCTTCGACCACACGGTCAAGCGGCAGAAAATCGCGCTCGTAAACCGCCGTGTTCACCGAGCCAAAGTCCTCAAACACCACCGCCCGCGTCGCTTTCTTCGCCCGCGATAAGCCCGTGCCCTGATTGCTCACCGTGCCGATTTCGGCTTTGCTGACGACGCCGCTTGCCGTCAAATGATAGTTCACCAGTTCAATCGGTGACGCCAAACGGAACGTATAGCTTTGTTCGTGCGCGTCATGGAACGCGCTGTTGATGCGCTGAACCATCTCCGGCGTGATGCGCCCCAGCGGAAGCAGAACTTTGACCGTGTGTTCCTGTCCCAAATAACGCATATCAGCGTAACGTTGAATCTGAATATCGGTATCGGGCACATTTTCGCCGCGCAGCCGTTCCCGTCCCTGCTTTTCCATGTCGTCGTACAGGCTGTTCAACTGGCTCAGGTTCGTTTGATCGGTGCGGCTGATCTGAGTGCGAATATAATCCACGCGCAGGTCAGTCATCAACATGCCGAACGCCGAAAACACGCCGGGATGTGTGGGGATAACAACCTTCTTGCAGCGCAAATCGCGCATCATGGCCGCCGCGTGCATGGGGCCGCCGCCGCCAAACGCCACCAGCACAAAGTCACGCGGGTCATAACCGCGCCGTACCGAAATCAGCTTAATGGCGTTGATCTTGCCAAAGTCCGAAATACGTATCACGCCGAGCGCCGCTTCTTCGATACTCATGTTGAAGTGTTTCGCAATCGGGCGCATAGCTTCCGCCGCTTTTTCGACGCTGACTTTCAATTCACCGCCGAGGAAGTTTGCCGGATTCAGTCGCCCAACTAGCAGGTGTGCGTCCGTCACCGTCGGCTGTGTGCCACCTTGATCGTAACAAGCTGGCCCCGGCACAGCGCCCGCGCTCTGCGGGCCAACGCGGAGCGCCCCCGCCCCATCAACGAAAGCAATCGAGCCACCGCCCGAACCGATCTCGACTATATCAATCGTCGGCACAAGAATCGGATAGCCGGCCTTTTCCCGCGTATGCTCGATTTTGTATTCGGTGGTGATCTTGGGGCTGCCACCTTCGACCAGCGACGTTTTGGCCGTCGTCCCACCGACATCGAATGCGATCAAATTCAGCTCACCGATCATCGCTCCAACCCGTGCCGCGCCGATCACGCCAGCAACTGGCCCGGATTCCACCAGATTGATCGGCATGTGCTTGGCGATGTTGAATGTCGCGCTGCCGCCGTTCGACTGCATGACGTGAAGCACGTCGCCCATGCGTTTGCGCGATGTCAGTTTTTGATCGAGGTTATCCAGATAGCGTCCCGCAATCGGCAGCACGTAGCTGTTGAGTACCGCC
>JACMMD010001245.1 GCA_014379235.1 Anaerolineae bacterium | reverse complement strand
AACGAGGCCAAACGCAGTTCGCGCAAGTCGAGCGAATTATTGGTGACGCCCGTGTTGATTTCCAGATCGAGCAGCACATCGGGGTTGAGGCGCACATCCCAACGCAGATCAGCGCGCTTGCTGAACGCACTGCGCGCCTGACTCAGCGTATCACGCGCCGAGCCGATGAAATCACGCGGCGTTTGCCCCAGTCGAATCAGCTTGCGCTGGCCGTCGCTGTTGCTGCGAACGTTGAAATCAACGTCACCTACATGGATCACTTCGGCATCGATGAGATTCAGGCTCTCGGCTTCGGCGCTGGCGCGCACATCGGTTGCGCCGATGGTCAGGTCGAGCTTGACCTGTGCTGATACCGCGCCGTCAACAGGTTCGCTGAAAGTGCTGGTTTTCGTTTTGTCATCGCCGGAGATGCCCGCCGCTTCCAACACCTGCCCGACGCCTTCGCCAATGGTGTCCGCCAGATGGTCGAACGAGAACGACCATTCAGTTTCGTAGCGTTTTTGTTTATCAGTCATGTTGTTTAGCCTTTAGCTGTTAGCCTCTAGCTGATCGCTTATCAGCTAGAGGCACTGTATACTTTTCACTCTGTACTGCTTATTGATTCGTTCGGCCTTAGCGAATGTTCAATCCGCCGATGCCGCCGGAGTAATCAATGGTGATCTGGCGCTCGGCGCTGTCGAAGTTTTCGGTTTCCCACACGCCGTTTTCGCCCATGCCATCGTCACCGCTCAAGCGGCGGAAATCGCCCGGTACGCTGACGTTACCGATACCGCTCTGCGCTTCGAGGCGAATACCCACGCTGCCGTTGGTTTCGGGTACGTCGATGCTCACCTGTCCCACGCCGCCGTTCACATCGAGATCGAGCGCCGCATTATCCGCGATGCTGATGTCGATCTGACCCGTGCCGCTGTTGATGGTGGCATTGTAGCTGTCGGCCATCGCGGGTAGGTTGACGGTCATCTGACCCACGCCGCTGTTGACGTTCAGGCTTTGCAGTTGAATGTCGCTCAGATCAAGGCGCGAACTACCCACGCCGCCGTTAATATCCAAGTCCATCGGCACGTCGGGGCTGAGGCTCACGTCCCAACTGAGCGGCTCTTCGTCAGCCAGCCAGTTAAAAGTGAAGAAGCTGATGCCGCTGTTATCGTCAGTCTGGCGTAGGCTGATGACGCGCTCGGATTGGCCGCTGGTTTCGTATTCGACCTCACCAACGTAGTTCAGGCTCGCGTCAAACAAATTACTGCTGTCTTCGCTGGCGCTGACCGTCAGCGCACCCATCGCGCCGTCAAGTTCAATTTGAGCGCTGCTGGCGTCGCCAAGGGGTTCGGAGTACGACGCGCTTTGAACGTCTAAGTTCGCCGCCAAGCCCAACGCCGGGCCGACCAACATCAGACCGATGAACACGAACACGGTGATAATGCCGATCATCGCGCCGACAGCGGGCGATTTGCGCCCGAAAAGCAGATCGAAGCCCATGACGATCAGGACGAGCGGCCACAGACGAAATACCACGCTGATGTTCGCTGCCGAGATCAGCCCTACATTGTTCAACAGCCACATCAAGCCCACGCCGATGAGGACAATCGGCCAGAAGAGTGAGCGATATGGACGAGCTTTTACGTTGACATCCTGATTGTCCGCAGGATGATTCATTTGAATTGCTGACATGGTTTACTTAGTGCCTTTTGTCTGTATGTTGTTCTGAGATCGGTTTCAGCATAGGCTTTTGCCTACCGCCGTACATCGGTCATATGGGCTACGATGTGATAGCCGTTTGCATGATTTCTAGCGCACATCCAAGCCGCCGCTGCTTTCGTTGATGACGAGGTTGATGCGCGTCGAAGCCGAGTCATAGTTCTCCGTCTGCCACACACCGCCGTCCTCGCCGCCGCTCACGCGATTCAGTCCGTTCAACAGCGACAGGCCGCCGGAAGCATCGCTGACTTCGACGCGCAGAGCCGCGCCATCCGGCACGTCGATATTCAAGCCGCCGGAAGCGTCATTGATATGCAGGTCGCCGGAAGTGCCTGCGCCAAGCGTGATGTCCGTGCCGCCGGAGAGTTCTTCGGCGTTCACGTTGATCTGAGTCTCAGCCGGAATGTTCAGCGAGAAATGCCCCGAAAGATCGTTGAACGCCGCGCTGTAATCGCCCGCAGGTAGAGACACTTCCACGCCGCCGGAAACTTCATCCATCGTCAATGCGGTTAAGTGCAAGCCGCTGAGATCAACGTCCGCCGAACCCGACGCATCAAAGATTGACAGCGCGATGGGTAGACCGTCAGCGATGCCGACGTTCCAGCCCGTGTTCTGCTGGTCATCGTTTAGAAACCAATCAAGAAAGCCAAGACCAACGCCGTCGCCAGTCTGTCGCAAGGTGATTTCCCGTGCTGGTTCGTCGTTCCATTGATAGTCGATTTGACCGTAGTAGCTCAGGTCGGCAGCGAGCAGGCTTTCGCTCTGCGAGAGTGGGTGAATGCCATCAGTCATCACCACTGTTATCCCGCCTTCCGCACCAGCTAATGTAATATTTGCTGATTGTGCGCCTTCAAGCGGGCTGGTAAAAACTTCATTTCTCAAGTCCGCGCCCGCCGCCAGCCCGAACGACGGCCCGACGAACATGAGCGCGATTACCACAGCTACCGCGCCAATCCCGATGATGGCGCTGCGACCTGTCGATCTGCGCCCGATCAACAGATCAAGGCCGATGACGATCAGAATCAGCGGCCACAGCCGTCCCAATACGGCCAGATTGGCCCGCGTCAGGATGTTGAGGTTGCCGAGCAGCCAGATCGCGCCAAATCCGATGAGCGCAATCGGCCAGAAGAGCGAGCGATATTCCAGCGCACCGGGCATTCTGCCGTCGCGCCCTGATGGTGCGAAGTCGCGCTTTGGTTTTTCCATTTCGAATGTCATGCGAAAATCCCCTTTGTCGTTACGATTCAGCTTTCTATACGGACGAAACGCGGAGAAGGTCGCAGATTCGGTGAGTGGCTGTAAAATGGACTAGAGAAAGAGGAGCTATCTGATGTCCGTTCGCTCGGTGAAGAATCAGTATCTTGGTATCAACGTGCACCTACACAGTTTATGGCAGGCGCGAGGTGGCTGGCCGGAGTTTCATACACGCTATCTGGTGAATCTGGCGGATGTATTACTCCCTACTCTGCTGGCGATGGGTTACTCAATACGTATCGAATCCTCGATACAAATCCCGCGTTTCGGTGTCCCTACCGGGCCTAATAAGTGGATTGCGGAAAAAGAATTGCGGGCGCTCACAATTTGTGATAACCGCACAGGTGAAGAGAAATTAGTTGCGCGGCTTGAGATGCTTTCGCCAAGCAATAAACACGGTAGTTTCGACAGTCACGATTACTTGATGAATCGTCGAGACCTTGTTGATAATGGCATTGTTTTTATAGAGATGGATTTTCTGTACGAAATGCTGCGTCCAGAAGAGTGGATTATACCTGAACTTTGTCCCTACTTCGATGAACCTATTAGCTATCCCTATCTCTATTACATTTTCATCACAGACCCGCGCCCATGTTTCAGGGAAGGCACGATCAAAGTGCATGGCTTCGACGTTGACCAGCCGATACCAACTTTAGAAATAGCGCTCAACGACGATGATATGCTGACAATCGATTATGGTGAACTCTATAACCAGACGGTAGAAGCGTCTTTCTATGGCCCGCAGTATGTGGACTATAGCGAACTGCCCGAAAATTT
>JACMMD010001244.1 GCA_014379235.1 Anaerolineae bacterium | reverse complement strand
TGCGCCACGTTGAAGCGTTCCGCGAGATGGTTAATCAGAAGATAGGTTGTATCGCTGCGACGGGCAAGGATAACGACGGATGGATTTAGCCCCTCGCCCCTTGTGGGAGAGGGGTTGGGGTGAGGGGTTGAAGCATTACTCATCAGGCATCCCGTTCAATATCCACGTCGCGGCCTGTTCCATCGTCATGATGCGAATGTCACCGCGCTCACGACGGTGTGATACATCTTCCAAGATGGCTTCCAATGCCGCGAACATGCGCCCCGGCGTACCTTGTCCGAGATTGAACGGGTGAAACCACAGATGATAGAGACGTCCCTGCTTCACGGCGCGATCTAATCCTAGCTGAGCCTGCCGGATACGCGAGGCTGTCGGTATCAGGGTGCGCGGGCCGTCGTAGGTCATCAAGAACTGTGACGCAGGCAGGTTGACGAGTTCACCTTCGCGCAGGCTGTCGAGGTCGTAAGTCGGCGGCGGGTTGGCGGCGGCGGCATCGACGAGATGATAGAGGCGGCCCATCACGCCGTTCGTTCCGGCATACCAGTTTTGCTCGATGCCGCGATAAGCGATGATGCCGTACTGCGAGAGCGTGTCCAGATAGGCGATGCGGTTCTGTGGATAGACGATTGAACGCAGCGGCAGCCCCTGCGCGGCATGGAGTTCGGCAGTCGCCCGCATCTGTGAGTGCCAGATTTCCGGCGTTACGGCAGGATCGCCTGCGATGACGTGGCTGAAGGTGTGTGTCCCGATCTCGTGCTGCGTTTTTGCGGCGCGAATCACGCGGATCATATCGGGCGCGTGATACCAGTCGGGGTGCGCGGGATTGGGCGCACGAATGTCATCGGGTGCGGGCCACCATGAATAGTGTGGCCGCAGCACGTCGGTATTTTGGCCGGGTTCGAGAAACAAATGGCTGACGACGGCCCACGTCGCAGGGATGTCGTAATCGTCCAGCAGCTTGACGAGGCGTGGCAGCGTTTCGCGGTAGGTGTCGAACGCATGGCTGCGGGCCTTGAGCGCGGCGGGGCTGTACGTGCCCCACGCGATTTCGGTATCGAGCGATAAGATGAATATGCCGGACATACTGCGGAGAGTAGCAAAAGGCCAGCGCTTTTGCTAGGCTGTGTAGATATTGTGTAAGTGGTAGGGGCGACGCATGCGTCGCCCCTACGGGAAATAATTGATGAATATTCTCGTCCTGAGCGGCGTCTTTCATCCCGAAGCGGGCGGGCCGCCGACGTATCTCTATCATCTGCTGCCTGAACTGCAAAGGCTCGGCCATGTGGTGCGCGTGGTCACTTATGGCGAAGACAATCCTCAGGATTACGGCTATCCGGTGGAGCGTATCTCGCGGCTGCAAGGTGGGGCACGGCGGTTGTGGGCGCTGGTGCAGGCGATTACGAAGTTGTCTGGTTGGGCCGATGTGCTGTTCGTACAGGGCTATGTGCTGCCGCTGCTATGGATACGCTGGCGTTTCAAGCGAGTGGTGGTCAAGATCGTTAGTGATTCGTCATGGGAGATCGCGCAGCGTCGCGGCTGGACGAACTTAGGCGTGAATGAATATCAGAGCGCGGCTCTGCCCTTGCAGGCGAGGCTGTTACGGACTCTGTACCGTCTCGCCGTTCGTACTGCTGATGTGGTCATCACGCCGAGCCAGCACGTCGCCAATCTCGTGCGCGGTTGGGGTGTGAAGCCGGAGCGTGTTCACGTCGTTTACAACGGTATCCCGCTCAAAAGCGATGTATCGCGGCTTGACCCGATGGAACTGCGGCGCGAACTCGGTTTGCCGGAAGATCGTTATCTGCTGGTGAGCGTGGGGCGGCTTGAGCCAGTCAAGGGTGTCGATGTGGCCATTCGGGCGCTGGCGCATCTATCGAAAGATGTTGAATTGGTGGTTGTCGGTGATGGTTCGCAGCGCGGCGAACTGCAAACATTAGCGGGCGAGACGAGCGGGCGTGTTCGGTTTGTCGGGCGGCAATCACAGGAAGAGGTACAGCGTTTTATGCGGGCGGCGGATGTATTTGTATTGAGCAGCCATACCGAAGGCTTGCCGCACGTCGCGCTCGAAGCGCTGGCGGTGGGCACTCCGACGATAGCGACGGCAGTCGGTGGCAGCCCCGAAGTGATAACCGATGGCGTGAACGGCCTGCTCATGCCAGCGAATGACCCGATGGCGCTGGCGGCGGCGGTCAAGCGGCTGCGTGATGAGCCGGAATTGGCGCGGCGATTGGTCGAAAATGGATTGGTTCGCAGTCGAGATTTCGCGTGGGAGACGACAGTTGAGCAGACTGAGGCGGTTTTAAGCAAATTAACCCCTCCCTAAATCCCTCCCTTTAGGCCGCAAGCGGAGTTGGACTTGAATGCCCCTACTTGGTCGCAAATGGTTTGTTTGAAAGTAGCGTAGAATGGCGCTTGTACCTATAACCCCTCCCTCGATCCCTCCCCGCAAGCGGAGAGGGAAGGATTCAGAAGGAAGTTTCATCATGGAACTGCTGCCAACTGCAAACTTAGCGGTGTTTTTCGCGGCGACACTGGGGATGCTGCTGATTCCCGGCCCGGCGGTGATGTACATCGTCGCCCGCAGTATCGATCAAGGGCGCAAGGCCGGTCTCGCGTCGGTATTTGGCATTGAAGCGGGCGCGATTGTGCATACTCTCGCGGCGGCGTTCGGAATCTCCGCAATTTTGATGTCGTCGGCGCTGGCGTTTGA
>JACMMD010001243.1 GCA_014379235.1 Anaerolineae bacterium | reverse complement strand
TCGAGTTCATCGACCAGCTTGTGGAAGCCGTCGTTCAGCAGCCCCACATCGTAGCCTTCACGCAGGACGCGGGCGATTTCGCCAACTTTGATGCTCGACGGAATCAGGTACACTTGCCCGCGTGGGATAACCAGCACTTCACCGGGGATGTTCGTGCCGAGTTTCTTAGTGACATCGTGGGCGGTTTGCTTGATCTCGCATTTGCCCCATAGATAGTCGTTGAGCGAATACTTCATCTCATCTTCGTGCAGGTTGAAAAGGATGTGAATACCGGGCGACTGAATGTCGGTGTCGATGACGCCAACACGTTTGCCCTGTGCAGCGAGGAGCGTGGCAATATTGGCAGTGGTATTCGACTTGCCGGTGCCACCCCTGAACGAATGGACGGATATGATCTTGGACATTCGTGTTTTCTCCAATTCTGAAAGTTTATTAGAAAAGCCTTCCCCGGCTTTCTATGATACAACCATTGGTGAAACAGTTCACAGGTTGGTCATTTGCTCACATAATCCCTGTTAGTTTGGCACGAGTACGTCTGCTTCGCAAGTTTCCATCGATCCTTTTTGTTGCAGCCTATGAAAATTGGGTAAGATAAACATACCATGACATCAATCTCTTCATCTCCACTAACGAAAATTGAACCCCGTCTGCGGCCTTTGCTGCCAGCCGACTTGTATGCAGTTGTCTGGCTCGACCCATCACCGACGACGTTGATGAGTGTATTCGAGCATTTACGCACACTTCAGCGTATTTTGTACGACTATATCCCCCGTCAGGTGACTGAGGCGCTGCCCCATCCCGGCGAAACCCGCTTCAAGTGGCAAGAAGGCACGTTGATGTTCACCGACTTGGCGGGCTTCACGCCGCTGATGGAGGCCAACTCGACACATGGACGCGCCGGAGCGGAAACGCTGCTCAAAGTGTTGAACACCTATTTCACGTCGATGATCGAAATCGTCAGCAAATCCGGCGGCGACCTGCTGGAATTTACGGGCGATGCGCTGCTGGCCCGCTTCACTGCCGCTACCCGTCGTGAAGATACCGCGCAGGCCATTCGCGCAGGTTTGCGGATGCAGCGCGCTATGTCCAACTTCGCCAATATCGAAACGCCAACGGGTAACTTCACGCTCGGAATGCGCGTCGGCATCCACAACGGGCGCTTTCTCACGGCGGATATTGGCACACCGCGCCGCATGAATCACGTTCTGCTTGGCAGCGACGTTCAGCGTACCAAACAGGCGGAAGGCGCGGGCACTGTCGAGCGCGTCAACCTTACTGATGTCGCCTACAGCCATGTGCGCGATGTCTATCATTTCGAGCGCGACAAAGAAGGCTACATGCTGGTCATCGATGATCTCGACGAGAAGGAGCTAGGGGAGTACGATCTCTCGATTCGCAGCCGCCGCGTCGCTTCGGGCGTACTGTTTGACCGCAGTGTCGAAGGCTTACTCACGGAGATCGAGCAGCAGGTAGCAGTGGTTGAGCCGTTGGCCAGCTATCTACCCATGCCGATTTTGAACCTCGTTGTGGAGAGCGCGGCGAAGCGCCAGATCGCGCCCAAGTTTGTCGACTTGACGGTGATGTTCGTCAACCTGATTGGCCTGACTGAGGCGGTTGACCATGCGCCAGCCGGACAAGAAGCGGGCTTGGTGGATAGTTTCTCGCGGGCGTTCGCGCTGATTAATGCGGCGGTGGAGTCTCGTGGCGGTGTCCTCAAGCATGTGACCTATCACCTCGCAGGTTCAGACATCCTGATTTATTTCGGTGTCCCCAATGCCCATATCGATGACCCGGAACGCGCTGCTGCGGCGGCGATAGCGATCCGCGATATTATCACGCACTTTCCGCCGCCCGTAGTCGATGGTAAAAGCTATACCTTAAGCTGCCAAATCGGGCTGGCTCGTGGGCCGATCTTCGCGGCGGAAGTCGGTGAACTGCGTGGGCGGCGCGAATACAACATACTCGGTGATTCGGTCAACACTGCTGCCCGTTTGATGACACGGGCCTCATCCAACCAGATATTGATGACAGAGGCCGTTGAAGAATCAATCAAGGATCACTTTCGATGTACGACAATCGGCTCGATCAGCCTGAAAGGGAAGTCTACGCCGATGCCGGTCTACACCTTAGAGGGGCCGCTCGAAGAATAAGACTCGAAGCCAAATATTAGAAGCGAAAAATTTCGCAGAGTACGCCAAGCCCGATACGGGTTTTCAGCCCCGATTGCAAAGTTGCTTTCTTGGAAAAGGAGAATGGCGAATGGATGTTAACGGTTATTCAATCGAACCCGGCGGAAACCTGAACAGCGCTGACCTGCGTGGCGTTGAACTGAGCGGTGCGAATATGCGCGCCTGTAACTTAAGCAACTCTGACTTGAGCCATGCTAAACTGCATAACGCCAATTTGAGCGCATGTGACCTGACCGACGCGGACTTGAGCGCTGCACACGTAGTCGGCGCGGACTTACGCACGGCGGTGCTAACGGGCGCAAATCTCAAGTTTATCGACTTGAGCAAAGCCAATCTCGAAGGCGCGGACTTGAGTGGCTGCGATCTGCGTAAAGCGACGCTGGCCGGGGCGAACCTCAGCGGCGCGAACCTTTACGGTGCGAAGTTATATCTTGCCAACCTCACAGGCTGCAATCTGAGCGGGGCGAACCTCAGCGAGGCGCACGTTTTCAAAGCCAATTTGAAAAAGGCCGATTTGAGCGGCGCGCATTTGAACGACGCAGATGTTTACGAATCTGACTTGACCGAAGCCAACCTGAGCGGCGCGAACCTGACCAACGCGGATTTTTCCGAAGCCAACCTGATGGATGCTCGTGTTTCAGCCGATCAGCTATCGCGGGCACGTTCGCTGCAAGGGGCGATAATGCCGGATGGCAACAAGCACGATTAGCTTTTCAGCTATCAGCTTGTCAGCCATCAGCTAAAAGCAGTTAAACTTTTAACGGCTAGAAGCTGTACTCAGCGCGCTCACGCATCTGGCGGTTTCGGGGTCGGCTTTTCTTCTGGCAGCATTGGCGGCGGGGGTGGGGGCGTTACAGCCTCTATCCCCGTTTGAACAGCAGGCGATTGCGTTTCGGTTGGCGCTGCTTTGTGGCCGTCCACAACTAATTTCTCTAGCGGTTCAGGTTCGGTTAGCACCGCTTTGAGAACATCCACTTCTATTTTCTTATCCGGGACGGGTTCAGACAGCGCCGTTTTGAGAGCGTCCATTTCTGTTCTGGCATCTTTGGCGGCGGTTTCCGTTGGTTTGTCCGCTGCTGATTCATCGTCCAACGCATCCCACACGCTGCGGCGGTTGATCTGAGAGCGCAGTAACTCTTTAGCGTCTTCCGCAGCCTTTTCCTCATCTGACGTAACTGCGTCCCATAAACTGTGCGCCAACGTCACGGCGCGTTTATCCGCTTGCTCTTCGCTGGCGGATGAGTTTGCTGGAGACTGAAATAGATTCAGGACGGTTTCAGCTTCCTCGCTGGTGGATTTCTTGGTTTCACCGAGTGCATCCCAGATGCTTTTGGGCAAGACGCGGTTGCCACCGCGACGCAGACCGGTTTCGCCAGTGCCCGTTTTTTCGCCAGATTCAGATGGTTTCAATCCCAACGCCTGTAAAATGTTCTGGATGATTTGTCCGCCGGAGCGCCGCCGCAGGTTTACCCGGTAGAGGATCGTTTCGCCGTCTTCAAAACGCACCATCAGCCCACGCTTACACAGCGC
>JACMMD010000136.1 GCA_014379235.1 Anaerolineae bacterium | reverse complement strand
GCGGTTGGGGCCGGTAGTCGTCAATTCATCGAGACCACCGTAGCCGCTGACTACCATCGCCGAGATTGAGCCGAGTTCACCCAGTACGTGGGCCAGCATATCGGTCAAATCCGCTGTGAACACGCCCATCAACTGCCGCTGCGCCCCTGCCGGATTGGTCAGCGGGCCGAGAATATTGAAAATCGTGCGAACCGCGATTTGCCGGCGTGGGCCGATAGCGTACTTCATGGCTGGATGCAGCTTGATAGCGAACAAAAATCCGATACCAACCTCATCCACACACTGCCCGACCTGCTCCGGCGTCAGGTCGAGGTTGACACCCAGTTCGCCTAACACGTCGGCGCTGCCACATTGACTAGAGGCGGCGCGATTGCCGTGCTTGGCGACGGGGATACCAGCCCCCGCCGCCACAAACGCCACTGTCGTACTGATGTTGAACGTGCCCGATTTATCGCCACCCGTGCCGCAGGTATCCAACAGTTCGCCGTTGAAGCGCGTCGGAACGGTATGCGCGTTAGCGCGCATCGCACGGGCACTGCCTGTGATTTCGCCCTGCGTTTCGCCCTTCATCCGCAGCGCCATCAGGTAAGCGCCGATTTGCGCCTCAGTCGCACCGCCCGTCATGATTTGATTCATGACGGTTTCGGCCTCGCTGGCCTGTAGATGACCGAAGCGGCTCAGGAGATCAATAGCTGTCTGAATGTCGGTAATCATGGCCGCCCCCGTTCGAATACTCCACTTCACGATATTCCATGAAGTTTCGCAGAATCCGCATCCCGTGTTTGGTGAGGATGCTTTCAGGATGGAACTGAACGCCGAACACCGGAAACTCTTTATGACGAAGCCCCATGATCTCGCCCTGTTCGGTGTAAGCAATTACGCTCAAGCATTCCGGCACAGACTCCGCCTGCACAACGAGGCTGTGATAGCGCGTTGCCTCGAAGGGAGTCGGAACGCCATTAAACAGCGGATCGCCCGTATGATGCACCATGCTAGTTTTGCCGTGCATCAGCCGTCCGGCACGAACGACCAAGCCGCCGTAAACCTGCCCGATACACTGATGTCCGAGGCACACACCGAGAATCGGTGTCGTCGGGCCCATGTGTCGCAGCACTTCCAGCGATACGCCGCTGTCGTTCGGGTCGCCGGGGCCGGGAGAAATGACAATATGCGATGGATTCAGCGCCATCACCTGTTCAAGCGTGATTTTGTCGTTACGCACGACTTCGAGTTCCGCGCCCATTTCGCCCATCTCTTGGACGATGTTGTATGTAAAGCTGTCGTAGTTGTCGATCACCAGAATCATGATGTTTTATCCTCCGGCTCTTCTACAAAGTGCGTTTCGAGACCTTCAAGATGTTCTACATCGTCCGCCGCGACGATCTCCCACGCGCTGTCTGTGCGCCGGATCGTCGTCACCGATGAGTTGGTAAGCTGCATCGTCGTTGTGTCAGATTGTGCTGGCACAAGCGATTCAAGCAGTGCGCGGGTGTTGGTGGTATGCGAGACAATACCGACGGTCTCGCCGGGAGCTTGCGCTACAATATCGCCAAACGCCGCTAACATACGAACCTTGACTTCCGCCCGCGATTCACCGCCGGGAATTTGATAGTCCTCGACATCGGCCAGCAGCGCCGCATATTCGTCGCCATACCACGTCCGTACTTCGTCGAGCGTCATCCCCTGCCAGTGCCCGATATGCCGCTCTCGAAGCCGAATATCATAGGTGACCGGATAACCCAAGCGTTCCGCGACCACCTCAGCCGTCTGTACGGCGCGCTTCAGGTCGCTGGAATACAGCGCGCTCATGCCGATATTCCGCACGAATTTAGCCAATCGCTCGATCTGTCGATAGCCGAGATGGTTCAATGGCGATGCCACCCATCCCTGCTGCCGCCCCTGCCGATTCCAATCCGTTTCACCAGACCGAATGAAAACCACCCGCTTCAATGTCATGTTCTTAGCTCCGCTAAAGCGGTTAGCTCTTAGCAATTCAGTTCTTGCTAAAAGCTAACGGCTATTTGCTAACGGCTACATTAGTCCCTGTTCTGCTTGGCGAATGGCCACCGAAACCGCCCGCGCCTTGTTCAACGACTCTTCGTATTCACTGGCCGGGTCGCTGTCGGCAACGATGCCCGCGCCCGCCTGAATGTACACCGTATCACCCTGCATCGTCAGTGCCCGAATGGTGATACACGTATCCATGGAGCCATCAAAGCTGAAATAGCCCACTGCTCCGCCATACGGCCCGCGCCGTGCGCCTTCAAGCTCCTCGATAATCTCCATCGCCCGAACCTTGGGCGCACCGCTCAATGTGCCCGCCGGGAAGGTCGCCCGCAGCAGATCGAAAGCGTCCATGTTGGCGCGCAGCTTGCCCTCAACCTGACTAACGATATGCATGACGTGGGAATAACGCTCCACATACATCATGCGCGGCACAGTCACAGTGCCATAATCGGACACGCGCCCTAGATCATTGCGCCCCAGATCGACCAGCATGACGTGTTCGGCGCGCTCTTTGGGGTCAGCCAACAGCTCTTCTGCCAACCGTTCATCTTCGGCCTCATTCGCGCCGCGACGACGTGTTCCGGCGATTGGTCGCACGGTAGCGACACCATCTTCCAGACGCACCATCATCTCCGGCGATGCACCGATCAAGCTAAACTCTTCGCTAAAGTGCAGATAGAACATATACGGCGACGGATTGAGCGCCCGCAAAGCACGATAAATGGTGAACGGCTGTGCGCTCGTGCGGCGGCTGAGGCGCTGCGATAGCACAATTTGAAAGGCGTCCCCCGCCGCAATGTACTCTTTTGCTCGGCGCACGTTTTCTTCATAGCGTTCGCGGCTCAGGTTCGAGCGCAGGTCAGACACCAACGGCGCTCCCGGCATATACGCGGGCGCGAGCGGCTTCCGCAGCGCGATCAGTACATCGTCAATGCGATGCAGCGCGTCATCATAGGCCGCGTCCGCATCACCCGTATTGTGAGCATTGGCCAGCACGATCAGTTGATGTTTGACGTGATCGAAAATCACCAGCGTATCTGCCAACATGAACGCCACGTCCGGCACATCCAATTCGTTGGTAGCTGTGTCCGGCAGTTCTTCAAAGTAACGCACAGCGTCATAGCTGAGGAATCCCACCGCCCCACCGACGAAACGCGGCAGCCCTTCAATCGCTACCGGTGTCACCCGTGCGAACTCTCGCTTGACCGCCGCGAGTGGGTCTTCACCCGTTTCGAGCGGGCGAGTGGTCGTCTTGCCATGCAGCGTTTGCGTGACAATGCCTTCTTTTACGCTGATGACACCTTTCGGCTTCACGCCGAGAAACGAATAGCGCCCGACCTGTTCGCCGCCTTCGACGCTTTCCAGCAAGAACGAGGGCTGTCCAACCTGCGACAGCTTGTAAAACACGGACACAGGCGTTTCAAGATCGGCTAACAGGGTGCGATACACGGGCACGAGATCGCCCTGACTGAACAGGCTTCGCACTTCTTCGCGGCTTGGCAGCGCGTCGGTGCGAGTTTGCGGGACTGCGGGAGAGAATGCCATCTTATGAAAACCCCTTTCCTAACACCGGAAATAAAAAACCCCACGTCCATTCAAGGACGAGGGGGTTAATCTCGCGGTGCCACCTTGATTCTTTCACACGAATGCTGCTGTGTGAAAGCGCTCTTTTCAGGTACAGGCGGGTTGGTTACTACGCTAACCGCCGATACCCTGCGCTCTGCTAACGGTGCGCCTCCGGCTTGGGCTACTGGCAAACTTCATTTGCTTTTCGCCCTTGCAACTCCCCGGCCCATTCCATCCTATCGTGTGTACCGCCTTCACAGCAACTGGCGGCTCTCTGAACACCGTATCGGGATGTACTTTTCCAGATCAACGTTTTTAGTGGTTTTCAATTAAGAAATAGCGTAACGAGGATTCGCGGGGTTGTCAAGCACTTCGACGTTTGACCGCCGCAAAAGCAGCGTTTCCTCTACAGACGGCGTTTGCGATGGTATAATTATCAACATATTATTGATACAATTGTTCTATGCTTGAGCGACACAGGCACACTATCCGCTTGCTAAAGATTGGAGAAGCCCGAACTTGAGCCTCTCGAACCGTGAAATTGCCGACATCTTTGAAACCGTGTCCGATATGTTGCAGCTCAAGGGCGAGAATGTTCACCGCGTCCTCGCCTACCGCAACGCCTCCGAGTCGATTCGCGCTTGGCCGCGAGACCTGCGAACGATGCAGCGTGAAGGCGCGAGCTTCAACGACATCCCTAATATTGGCGATACGCTGTCCGAGAAAATCATCGAGATGCTGGATACCGGCAAGCTGCAATTTTACGACAAGCTGGCCGCCGAAGTGCCCAAGGGCATGATCGACATGATGCACATCAACGGCGTCGGCCCCAAGAAGGCACAGCGTTTCTACAAAGAACTCGGCATTCACAACGTTCAGGAGCTTGAACAGGCCGCCCGTGAAGGCAAACTGCGCGACGTGAGCGGCATGGGTGCGAAAACCGAAGCCAACATCCTCGCCGCGATTGAAGCGCTCTCCCGGCAAACGACACGTACTCCGCTCGGCGTGGCCTACCCTATCGCGCAATCGATTTTAGAACGACTGCTGGCTATGCCCAACGTTTTACAGGGTGTAGCGGCAGGCAGCATCCGGCGCGGACGCCCAACCATTGGCGACGTTGACCTGCTCGTGGCCGTCACTTCGATGGACGAAGCCCCGCCGATCATGGAAGCCTTCGTCAAGATGGATGAAGTCGAGCGCATACTCGGCAACGGCCCCACCAAAAGCTCCGTCGAACTGCACAGCGGCCTACAAATCGATTTGCGTATTCTGGCGCAAGAACGTTGGGGAACGGCGTTAGCCTACTTTACAGGCAGTCAGGCGCATAATATCCGTATGCGTGGACTGGCGCTGGATAAGGGCCTCAGCCTCAACGAACACGAGTTCAGCGATCCGCAAGGCGAGAAAGAGCCGATCCTCTGCGCCACCGAAGAAGACGTTTACGCCGCCGTCGGTCTGCCCTATATCGCGCCTGAACTGCGTGAAGATCGCGGCGAGATCGAAGCGGCGCAGCAGGGCAAACTGCCTAAGCTGATTACGCTCGAAGATATTCACGCCGATTTGCACATGCATACCACATGGAGCGACGGCGGCCTCACCGTCCGCGAAATGGCCGAAGCGGCGCTCGAACGCGGGCGCAAGTTCATCGTCATCACCGATCATTCGCGCAGTCTCGGTATGGTCGGCGGTTTGACCATCGAGCAGTTGTGGGAACAGCAAGCCGAAATTCGGCAGGTCGATGCCGACATGAACGGCAAAATCCGCGTGTTTCATGGCACAGAGATGGAAATCAAAGGCGACGGCACGTTAGATTATCCCGACGATGTGTTGGAAAAGTTGGATTTCGTGATTGCGTCGCTGCACGTCAGCTTGCGCCAACCGCGTGAGCAGATCACCGAGCGGCTCATTAACGCGGTCAACAATCCGCATGTAGACTTGATCGGCCATCCTCGCGGCCAATACATCCCAGACCGTGAACCCGCCGATTTGGACATGGACGCGGTTTTCGCCGCCGCCAAAGACAGCGGTATCGCGCTGGAAATCAACGCCAACCCGCGCCGCCTCGATCTTGAGGCCGACTATGCGCGCCTTGCTGTCGAACTTGGCTGTTTATTGGCCATCAACACCGACGCCCACGCCGCCGACAACATGGACTTGATGCACTACGGCGTCTCGACGGCCCGCCGTGGTTGGGTCGAGGCGAAGTCTGTTTTGAACACATGGCCGCTGGAAAAGTTCCTCGATTGGGTGCAGAAGCGAGGTCGATAAACAATGCCTGATGACCCAACGCGCACGCCGCCTTCCGGTATACCGGAAGTGCCGCGTCGCCCAAATACCGAACCACCCGCCGACGCGCCCTATATTCCATCGGGCGTTAAAAAAGATACGCAGCCTTTGACACCCCCGACTCGCGCAACCGATCCGGTGGATGCTACGCGCCATTTGTCGCAAGTTCCGCCGCCGCCAGCGAGGGTTCAAGGCTACCCGCCGCCATCCACGCCGCGAGAACATGTTCGACCTAGTGGAACGCTGCAAGCTCCGGGCAATCTCGTTGTTCCTGACAAGCGTAAAACGAGCGAGGTCATCAGCCGCCCGCAGCGTAAGCGCAAACCGCCTACACCGCGCCGTGACAGCGGCCTCTATCTGCCGCTGTGGTCGCTGCTGCTAATGGTATTGGTGGTGCTTGCCGTATCAGTGGGCATCATCGCACTGGTCGTTGGACTGGGCGGCGGGCTGACCAGCGACTCCACGCCGCAAGTGATGATCGTCACATCCGAATTTATGCCCACGCTGCCATCGGCGCTGGCTACGCCAACGATTCCATCGCCGTTCAACCAGAACTCTCCCGCCGAACCATTCGCGCTGGCCGGCCCGACTTTGGCACAGCCTACTCCAACCGGAGCGCCGACCAATATCACCATCGGCAGCAGTGTTAAGGTCGTCAATGTGGGCGAGTTCGGGTTAAACATACGCTCGACACCGGGACTCAACACCGCACCTCTGAGTCAAGTTCGGCAGGATCAAACGTTCTCGATCATCGGTGGCCCCGAACGGCTTGATGACCTGACGTGGTGGCAGATTCAAGACCCGTTCGATACAAGCGTAACGGGTTGGGTCGTAGACAACGACGGCACGCAAAACACTTTAGAAGTCGTTCCACCAACGCAAGCGCAATAGGAGCATTTGATGTCCAATGCCGACGACTTAACCGAAAGCCGCCAGCAGCCTACCGACGAAGAGGTGCTGCGCGCCGCCCAACTGCGTGCAGAACTGCACCAGCACATTTATCGCTATAACGTTCTGGCCGCGCCGATTATCGCCGACGCGGAATACGACGCGCTCTACCATGAGCTGCGGCGGCTCGAAGAAGCGCATCCCGAACTGATTACGCAGGACTCGCCTACGCAGCGCGCTGGCAGCGACCTGTCCGAAGATTTCCCGAAAGTGCGCCATCCCGCGCCGATCCTCAGCCTCGCCAACGCCTACAGTGCCGATGACCTGCGCGAGTGGGAAACGCGCAATCTCAAGCTGCTGCCAGCCGATACCACGCTGGATTACACGCTTGAACCCAAACTCGACGGTCTCAGCGTCGTCCTCACTTACGAGAACGGCGTTCTAACGCAGGCCGCCACACGCGGCAACGGCATCTTGGGCGATGTCGTCACGCCCAACATTCGCACCATTCGCACCGTCCCCTTACGTATTCCAGCACGACCCGATGGCCCGCCGCCGCCCGAACGTTTAGCAGTGCGCGGCGAAGTGATGTTCCTCAAACCAGATTTCGAGGCGCTCAACCAGCGCCAAAAAGAAGCCGACCTGCCGCTCTACATGAACCCGCGTAACACCGCGTCCGGTACGTTGAAGCAAAAAGATTCCCGCATCACGGCCTCGCGTACATTGACCATGTATACCTACGCCATTGTCGAGGCAGTTGGGATTCCAAGTGGCATAACGTTGGATAAACAGTGGGATATGTTGGAATATCTGCGGGATTTAGGCTTCCATGTACCCCCAACCGCCGCCCTTTATCCCACTTTAGACCACATTATCCAGCAGATTCCCGCGTGGGAATCCCGCAGAAACCAGCTTGACTTCGAAATCGACGGCGTGGTCATCAAAGTTAACGATCTCCGCGCTGCCGATGAACTCGGCGTTTCCGGTAAAGACCCGCGTGGAGCGATTGCCTACAAGTTCCCGGCCCAAGAAGGCACGACTAAATTGTTGGATATTGTGGTGAATGTGGGCCGAACGGGCCGCCTGAATCCCAACGCCATCCTAGAGCCGATTTATATCGGCGGCGTGACCATTCGCAATGCAACGCTTCACAACTTCGATTACGTTCACGCTCACGACATTCGCATTGGCGACAGCGTAGTTATCCAACGTTCCGGCGACGTTATCCCATATGTCGTCGGGCCGGTGGTGGCCGCCCGCAGTGGCGATGAAACGCCTATCCTGCCGCCGGAGCGCTGCCCGTTCTGCCAAACGCTGATTGAACATCCTGAAGGCGTGGTCGATTACTACTGCCCCAACCGTCAGTGCCCGGAGCGTATCTATCGCAGCATCGGCTTTTTCGCGTCGAGAGGCGCGATGGATATTGAGGGATTAGGCGGCATGACCGTGAAAATCCTCATTGAGCAAGGGCTAATTAAAGACGAGGGCGATCTCTTTTTCCTCACGGCGGAACAGCTTTTGCCGCTGGAACGCTTTGCCGAGAAGAAGGTTGAAAACCTGCTCAACGCGATAGCCGCCGCTAAGGAGCGCCCGTTGGAACGTGTGCTAACCGCGCTCGGTATCGACGGGGCAGGCAGCACCGTTTCCGCTGTTCTGGCGCGAGAGTTTGGCTCGATGCAAGCCCTCGCCAATGCCAGCGCCGAAACGTTGGACGATATCCCACAAATCGGCACGGTGCTGGCACAGGGCATGGCGGATTGGTTCGCAGATGCCCGGAACCGCGCCTTGATCGACAAGCTGAAAAGCGCAGGCGTTAACATGTTGGCCCAAGAGCGTGTCCGTCATGGCAGCTCACTTGAAGGGCAATCGTTCGTACTCACCGGAACGCTGCCCACAATGACCCGCGACGAAGCCGCCGAACTTATCGAGGCGCACGGTGGTAAGATTGCCAGCAGTGTGAGCAAGAAAACCAATTACGTCGTTGTCGGCGCATCTCCCGGCAGCAAGGCTGATAAAGCGCTCAAGCTCGGCGTACCAATTCTTGGACAGGCCGAATTACTCCAACTCATTGAAAGCGGGAAAACTAGTGACGGATCTCGAAGTGAACAATAACCCACATGGCACAGGCATCGTCACTATTAAAAGTGGGCGCGAAAAACCGATCAAGAACCGTCACCCGTGGATATTCTCCGGCGCGATTGAGGCGGTAAAAGGCGGCGCTGCTCCCGGCGACATCGTGACCGTCATGAGTCATGACGACAAATTCTTGGCGCGGGGCTACTGGAATCCCAAATCGCAGATTCAGGTACGCATCCTCACATGGCAGGACGAACCGATTGATGAGGCGTGGTGGCGGCGGATGCTCAAGCGGGCGATTGATGCTCGTCACTACTATAACGATATTCAGGGGCGAACCACCTACAACGAAGGCTATCGTGTGGTCAACGCCGACAACGATTTTATCCCCGGCCTGATTGTTGATCGCTATAACGAATGGCTCGTGCTGCAAGCGCTCACCTTTCACGTTGACCAGCATAAAGCCATGATTGCGCGCCTGCTGGCTGAACTATTCGCGGAAATGAACATTCCCGTAAAAGGTATCTACGAACGCAGCGACGTAGACGTTCGCGGCAAAGAGGGATTGAAGCAAGAAACAGGTTTGCTGTGGGGTGAAGAACCGCCCGAATACATTCAGATGGGCCAAGAAGCACTGATCTATCTGGTCGATGTGCGAAAGGGTCACAAAACTGGAACCTATCTCGATCAGAAACCAAATCACGCGCTCTTAGAAGCACTGTTTGAGCGCGAGTATGGATTAAGCCCTGAGACGAGTTTGCTGAATCTTTTTAGCTATACAGGGCGCTTTGGATTGGCAGCTCCCGGCCACGTAACCAACGTTGATGCTTCTCGTGACGTGCTGGAACTTGCGGAAAAGAATTATCAGCTTTCTCTATTTGAAGCAGATGACGCGGAATTCATCCAAGCCGACGTGTTCGAGTATTTGCGCGACATCGCCGCTGAGGGCCAGCAGTTCGACGTGGTGATACTCGACCCGCCCAAGTTCGCACAGAACGCGCAGCAGGTAGATAAGGCGGCGCGTGGGTACAAAGACATCAACCTGAACGCTTTCCGTGTCGTCAAACCCGGCGGCTACCTGATGACCTTCTCCTGTTCCGGCGCGATTGATGCTGACCTGTTTCAGAAAATCGTGTTCGGCGCATTGGCCGATAGTGGCCGCGAGGCCCAAATCTTGCGCCACCTCGGCCCCGGCGACGATCATCCCGTCGCGCTCACCTTCCCCGAAGGCGCATATCTCAAAGGTCTGCTGCTCCGCGTGTATTAAGCGTAGGGGCAACACGTGTGTCGCCCGTATCGTCTCGCACGAGAATCAAAAAGGGCATCCCAGTGGGATGCCCCTACAGACTCTTTCTACGCTTAGTTACCGCGTACCGTCAGGTTATCCATCGCCATACAACCGCCGATGGTATAGATCACGAGGTGGTCAAAGTCACCCAAGCCGCTCACACGCGCCACACCTTCGAGCATCCCCACAGGCGAACCAATATTCACGCCGTTGAAATTCTTCGAGAACACCAGCGTTCCCGGCCCCGGCGCGCCCATCCACGCATCAACCTTGAGTACCACGACAGACGGGTCTGTGCCGAAATTGAAACGCACTGCCGAATGTGGCTCATCCATCCGCACGATCAGCGCGGCGTTGCAACGGTTGCTGGCCAAAATGTGGTTACTCAGCGAAATGTAATCGCCGTTGTTTTGTTCGATACGCCAATCGTTCGGGATAAACGGCGAACTCAACTGCGCGCTTGGGATCACCAAGCCTTCCGCGCTGGTGTTGATGGCGAAGCCCTCGAAGTTGGTGATAAACACCGCGTATACACCTGCGGTAGTTAAGAGAGCGATGGTCAATACGGTTGTGATAACGAGAATGGTCTTACGCTGCTTGTTCATTTTCTGCATCCCTATCATGTATGTCGTTGATGTTTACAGGATAGGATGCACTTGTAAAAATTCGTGTCTAAGAGTCATCAAAAAGTTGCAAAAACCAGTGCTGAGTTCCGAGTATCGAGTTCTGAGCAAAAACTGATTACTGAAAACTGAGCACTATTAACTTTCTTCTTCAAGCTGCTGTGCGATTAACTGGCGGATTTTGGCGCTGGTTTCGTGCCAGCTAATCG
>JACMMD010000135.1 GCA_014379235.1 Anaerolineae bacterium | reverse complement strand
GCAACATTTGTACCAATCAGGGTTTGATGGCGCTGGCGGCATGTGTGTATCTGGCTTTGATGGGCAAGCAGGGCTTACGCAAAGTGGCCGAATTATGCTATCACAAAGCACATTACGCGGCCAAACAAATCAGCGCGCTTAAGGGTTTTAGCGTCGATCAGAGCTTGCCATACTTCCATGAGTTCGTGGTGAAGTGCCCTATGCCTGCGGCGCGTATCAACGAACGGTTGATCGAGCAGGGCATCATCGGCGGATATGATCTGGTGCAGGATTACGCGCATTTCAAGAATCATATGCTGGTATGCGTGACCGAGATGAATACTAAAGACGAAATCGATATGTTTGTCGAGGCGTTGGGAGAGGTGGCCAAGCAATGAGTGAACCGACACTATTTGACATCAGCGTAAGAGGGCGGCACGGTGTTTCGCTGCCAGCTTTGGACGTGCCAGAAACGGCGCTGCCATCGGCACTTCTGCGCGGCGATGACCTTAACCTACCCGAAGTGAGCGAACTGCAAGCGGTTCGTCACTTCGTCAACCTCAGCCAATTGAACTACGCCATCGACAAGGGCTTCTATCCATTGGGGTCGTGTACCATGAAGTACAACCCCAAGATCAACGAGGATGTGGCCCGGTTGGCGGGCTTTTCGTCTTTGCATCCACTGACGGACGAACTCGGTTCGCAGGGCGCGCTGGCAGTGATGTATCAACTGCAAACGTGGCTGGCCGAGATCAGCGGTTTTAGCGGCGTCAGCCTTGCTCCGGCGGCGGGCGCGCATGGCGAACTGGCTGGCGTGTTGATGATCCGCGCTTATCACCTCGCAAGGGGCGAGACGCGGCGCACGAAAATCTTGATCCCCAACAGCGCGCACGGCACCAATCCGGCGACGGTGACGATGGCCGGTTATGAAGTGGTCGAACTGCCATCGGACAGCAACGGCGATGTTGACCTCGAAGCGCTGCGGGCCGCCTGTGATGACACGGTAGCGGGCATGATGATTACGCTGCCGAACACGCTCGGTCTATTTGAGCGCCGTATCAGCGACGTGATCCGTGCGGTTCACGCTTGCGGCGGCTTGATGTACATGGATGGCGCGAACATGAACGCGCTGATGGGCATCGTTAAACCGGGCGAACTGGGCTTTGACGTGATGCACTATAACCTGCACAAGACGTTCTCGACGCCTCACGGCGGCGGCGGCCCCGGCTGCGGCGCGGTGGGCGTCAACGATAAGCTCAAGCCGTATCTGCCCGGCCCGGTTGTCCAGATTGTCGAAGAACCCAATGGCGAAGAAGAAGCGCCGCTCTACGGCCTGCGGATGCCGGAAAAATCTATCGGACGCATGAAGGCTTTTCACGGCAACTTCGGGATGCACAGCCGTGCTTACACCTACATTCGTATGAACGGCGGGCAGGGCATCAAGGACATCTCGCGCTATGCGGTGCTGAACGCGAACTACATTCGCGCCCGGCTGCACGAGACCTACAAAGTGCCTTATGACCGCATCTGCGCGCATGAGTTTGTGCTGGAAGGTCACTTCGAGGGTGTCGACAGTGTTCACGCGCTGGACATTTCCAAGCGGCTGATGGACTATGGTCTGCACCCGCCGACCAACTACTTCCCGCTCATCGTGCCCGAAGCGCTGCTGATCGAGCCGACGGAAACCGAGGATAAAGCGACGCTGGATAACTTCATCGACGTGATGAAGAAGATCGCGGAAGAAGCGCACACCAATCCCGAACTGCTCACCGAAGCGCCGCACATCACACCTGTGCGCCGCCTCGATGAAGTTCGAGCCGCTAAACAGCTTGTGTTGTGCTGCCAACCGCTTCCGGCTCAGGCAAGCGGTTCGCGCTTCGGAGAAGACTAGCCGCAGCGCGATAGGTATTCATTGGTAGGGGCGACACATGTGTCGCCCTTTTTATTTATGAATGGCACAATACCAAGTACAATCAACCGCGATGCAGATTTCAACATGAAAGATAGACTGCCCGTGCCTTATTCTCAACTGGTCACGCCGCGCGGACGCAGCATTAGCCGGACAGTGCGAATAGCCCGTGCAGTCTGGCGCGATACATCAGCGCTGTGGAGCGAGTTTCGCCGCCCGATCATCGCGTTTCTTGTTGCGACGATTGGCGGCGGCTATCTCTACGGCGAACTGCTGTCACTGGCGGGTTATGCGCGAGTGCCCTTCATCGACCTACCCTACATGATGGTACAGTTGATGGTGCTGGAAACCCCCGGCGACCCGCCGCACGAGCCGTACTTGATCGTCTTCTGGTATCTACTGCCGCTGGTGGCCATTTATATCGCCGGACGCGGAGCGGTGGACTTTGTGCGCCTGTTCTTCAACCGCGATGAGCGGCGCAATGCATGGGAGGAAGCAGTGGCTTCAACGTATCGCAATCATGTGATTATTATGGGCGTCGGTCATGTGGGGCTGCGTGTGGCTCGTGCGCTTACTCAAATGGGCTTTGAGGTCGTGGCGATAGAATTGCAGCTTGCACCTGAAACGGATGCTGAACTCAGCACACTCGGTATCCCGGTTATTGTGGCTGATGGTAGGCACTCTTTGACGCTGGAAACTGCGGGGCTGCGCTACGCCCGCTCTTTTGTGGCTTGCACGGCCAGCGATCAAGCCAACCTCGAAGCCATTATGCGCGCCCGTGACATGAACCCGGATATTCGCATCGTCTCGCGCATATGGGACAGCCAGTTCGCGCAGCAGATGAAGCGCTTTATGGGCGTCGAAGCGGTGATGAGTGCGTCGGATTTGGCCGCGCCAGCGTTCGCGGGAGCGGCGGTGGGCATCGAGATCACGCAAACGCTGCATATCAGCGGCGTGGATTACAGCATGATTCGGCTGACGGTGCTGCCCGGTTCGTTCCTCGATGGCGCGACAGTAGACTCTTTGCAAGACAGGCACGACATCGACATCGTGCTACACGGTCTAGACGGCGGTCAAGGCGAAGTTCAGGTACATCCGGCGGGTGAACTACAAGTCGGCGCGGGAGATACGCTGGTCATCTTCGCCCGCCACGATAAAATCACCAGCATCGTCGCGCGCAACCAGCGGCGGAACGGGAATTAAAGGCTTAACACAAAGGCTCCGAGAGACAAGAGACACAGAGTTTTCTCATAAAATATTCTCTGTGTCTCTTGTTACCCTGTATCTCTGTGTTAGGCTTTTATCTACTTCTTCGGCGCAGGGAAGCGGCTGATGATCGTGGCCGCTTCCGGCATCGGGATGCGGTCTCCGAGTTTGAGTTCTCCCGGCGCTTTACCCGGTTTGGCCTTTGCCGAACCAGCCATCACGCCCACCGCCGTGCCTTCTTTCGACACATCAGTTTTGACGTAAGCCTGCCCCAACTGATAACCCTCGCTGTCGATGCTGCAACTGGTGACAATACCAACCACGCGCCCGCGTTCGTCAATGAGTGGGTCGCCCTGATGTGGCGGACGTGCGCCTTTGGTGTTCAGGCGGAAGCGCACGACTTCGGCATCACGTTCGCGCTCGTGAGCCACATAGGCCGCTTTGCCAATGAAGAACGGTTTATCCAACTTGACGTAGTTGGCGAAGCCCGCATCCGCCGGATTGAGGTCGAGCGCGCCGGATAGCTCGTGACCGTAAAGCGGCAGACCGGCCTCGGTACGCAGGCTGTCACGGGCGGCCAATCCAGCCGGAACAGCGCCGCCGTCGATCAACTTGCGGAACAGCGTGTCGGTCTGGTCGGGATGGACGAACAATTCGTAGGCGATGCGCTCGCCCGTGTAGCCTGTGCGCGAGACGATCAAATCTGTACCGCCGAGCGTTACGCGGGCCACAGCGGCCCATGCCAGAGCCGCTACTGTTGCGAGATCGGCCTCACTGCCGCCGAGGTTCAACAGCAGCGCTTTGCTTTTGGGGCCTTGCAGCGCCACATCCAAGCGTTGATCTTTGCCCGAAGCAGGGTCGCGCAAATCGCGCAGCGTGAAGCGGTCAGCGCCTTCCACACGCCGCGAGGGGTGGTTCGCGTCGATCATAACTTCGCCATTTTTGACCGCGTTCAGCCACGCCCAATTCTTATCGTTGTTCGAGGCGTTGACCACGATCAAGAAATGTTCCGGCGCGAGTCTGTAAATCATCAGGTCATCGAGCGGCTGACCATTCGCATCTAAGAAATAGGTGTAATGCGAACGCCCGACCTTGAGCGTGCTCACGTCGTTGGTGGTGACGGCGTTCAAGAAGGCTTCCGCGCCGGGGCCCTGCGCGTCGAAAGCACCCATGTGTGTCACGTCGAAGATGCCCGCGTTAGTACGCACCGCAAGATGTTCCTCGGTTACGGAACTGTACCACAGCGGCATATCATAGCCAGCGAATTCGCCCATGCGCGCTTTGCGTTCCAGATGTAGGCCGTGAAGCGGCGTCGTTTTCAGTGTATCGGGTTCGCCTTCTATCCACTCGAAAGCGGGCCGAGGAGCGGCTTTCGGGCCGGCATAGTTCGCGCCGTTGATGCCTATGAAATAGGCTTTGGCATCGTAGCCCGTGCCAGACGCGGCCCAATCGCTTTTGGTATCCACACGTAAGCGCGACACATGCGCCGCACCAATCATCTGCACATCTACTGGCCCGGCGATTTGCGCGTAAGGGTCGTTAGCATCGAGCAGCATGAAGCCATCCGACAGCGAACGCAGCCATGCCGCCGTTAGGCGCGCATTGTCCGCGACGTGCAGCAGATAGCCATCGTTATGGGCTTCGAGAATGGCGCGTGAAAACGGCGAACCATCGGGCCGCAAAATCCATGTCGCTTGCTGTTTACTAGATTGAAGGGCTGCTACATCGCTGGTGAGCGCGGTATCGAGGAACGCCTTTGCATCCGCACCGCGAACAGCCAGTGTATGCCAACCTGAGACTTCCGGCGCAGCATAGTAAACGTGCGGGTAATCGTCGGGCTTCTCGTCGGTGTCGATGCCGACAGCGTTAGCGAGGTCGCGCACGTCCAGCTTCACGCTCTGGAGCGTATCGAAATCGATCTTTGCCGACACCTGACGCTTCTTGCTTTCGATGATGCTGTAGGGCACACACGCCTTGAGCAGCGTCGCCATCAGTTCGGCCAGCTTGTCGATTTCGACGTCGCCAAAGCCACGCTGTGTGATCCAAGGCGTGCCGATCCGCAAACCTGATGCGCGAAAGGCGCTGGCGTCACCGGGAATAGTGTTGCGGTTGAGGACGATTCCGGCGAGATCGAGGATACGAGCTGCTACATCGCCGCTTAAAGTCGTACCATCGGAGCCGACGATACTCTTGCAATCGACTAAGAGCAGATGAGTATCCGTGCCACCGTGTGGAATACGCAGCCCATGTTCGGCTAACTTTTGCGCGAGGCGGGTGGCATTGGCGGCGGTCTGTCGCTGCAAATCGCGGAACTGATCGGTTGCCGCCAAGCGCAGCGAAACCGCCAGCGCGGCCACACTGTTGATATGCGGCCCGCCCTGTTCACCGGGGAAAACAGCGCGATCAATCTTCTTGGCCAGTTCGGCGCGATGGGTGATGCTGACCGCGCCGCGTGGCCCACCAAGCGTTTTGTGCGTCGTGAAGTTCACCACATCCGCGATGCCTACCGGACTTGGATACATGCCCGCGATCACCAAGCCAGCGACGTGCGCGATGTCGGCCATCAAATACGCGCCAACAGAGTCGGCAATCTCGCGGAACTTGTGCCAATCAGGGGCGTAAGGGTAGCTGGTGTAACCCGCGATAATCATCTTAGGGCGGTGTTCCTGCGCCAGCGTCATGATCTGATCGTAATCGAGGCGCTCGGTTTCAGGATTAATGCCATAGCTGACGATGTTGTAAAAAAGTCCACTTCTATTCACAGGGCTGCCGTGCGTTAAATGGCCGCCGTGCAGCAAATCCATGCCCATGACGGTATCGCCCACGTTGAGCAGCGCAGTATAGATGGCGCTGTTGGCCGGTGCGCCCGATAGGGGCTGCACATTGACCCACAGATCATCGACGCTGAGTCCATTGGCCGCGAACAATTCGGCGGCTCGGCGGCGGGCCAACGCTTCCACGATGTCGGCGTATTCCGTGCCTTTGTAGTAGCGCTTATCCCCGATGCGCCGATACTCTGGCAGGCGGGCGTTATAGTCGAGGATTTCCGTCTGGCTCATCGTGCGCGTTTCATCGAGCGGATAGCCTTCAGCGTAGAGATTATGAAAGGGTGACGACAGAGCCTCGCGCACGGCGGCGGGAACGGTGCTTTCAGAGGCGATCAAGATCAGGTAGCGGGCCTGTCGCTCG
>JACMMD010001242.1 GCA_014379235.1 Anaerolineae bacterium | reverse complement strand
TACACCATTTCCACCCGGCCGTTGTGCTACACAGTTACCACATCTCACCTCCCTACATATCCACCGAAGCGCCCGCCGCGCAAATCACCGATGAAATAAGCGTAGAATACGCTGATCGCAAACGCCAACCACGACAGGTTGAACCATAAGCCGTGCCTCGCCTGCCGAAAATACAGCGCATAGACCGCCAACGGAAAGGCAATCGACAGTAGAAACTTAGGCAGCAATCCATCGCCCTGAAGACCATGCCAACCGAACGGGCGAAATACAATCGTGTTGCCGCCGCCGCCACCGTCGATGCCCAGCAGTAGGCGCAGGCTAAAGAAGAACAAATACTGCCACGCCAGCACGAGAATCGCGGGCACGAACACGCCGAACACCATCAGCCGCCAGTCAATTTTCGAGGTCATCTGTAGGGGCACGACATATCGTGCCCCTACCCTAGCGATGATTTTTCGCAGCAGCTCCCTATCGTAAATCAGCCATAGAATCCCCAACGTCGGCAGCAGCGCCAGCGTATAACTGGCTTTGGCGATGCTGGCAGCTAAGGTGATGGCCGCGCAAATCAACAGCGTTCGCCGCCAGCGCCGCTTATCGGCGCTTTCGAAAATGCGTACCGCGTACAAGAATTGCAGCACAGCCAGCGGCTTGAGAATGACTGTCGAGGGGTTGTGATAGGGATGCGGTACAACATAGCCGTAGTACAGGCTTTGCTCGCTCCAATAGGGCAGCGTGATCGGCGCGATCAGCATGAGCGACAGGGCTAATGCCGCCGCTGCTGCCGGCGCGCCCCAACCCTCACCGAGCGCGGCCCGCAGCGGCCAATACAGCACCACGCCCAACAGGGCATAAAACACCAGCGCCACCACAAATCCGGCGCTCCAGAAATCTACACCGGGCAGCAGCGCATGGATGCCGATGATGAGCAGTTCGTTCAAAAAATTCGGGCGCGGGCGTGTCATACTGCCCGTTTCAACCAGCGCTTCAGCATCCTCGATGTGATTATCGTAGTCGGTATCCAGCACCACCATCTGAAAGACAACGGGGCTGAACAGTGCCACAATTACGATCACTAACACCGCTAATATCCAGCCATTGCTGCCGCGATTATTGGCGTTGACCGCCGCTTTCCCGGCGCTTTCTCGATGAACGTTCAAACCGACACCCTTTGCGTTAATCTCATCAAACAGAATCATCACATTCGCACTATAATTAACAATCATAACAGGTGGCCACCCCACCACCCGCAATCATAATTTGTTCGCAGTCATCAAACAACATCATAGGAGCAGTCATATGTCCAGCGACTCCAACTCCAAAGTACGGGAGTTCATGGGGCAGGTGCAGGAGAAAATGCGTACATTGGTCGAGGAGTTCGCGCTCGGCAACCTCAGCCGGGAACAGTTCCACGTCATCTATGACAAGTACAATACGCAGCTTTCCATTGTCGAACATGCCTTGCGCGGCGCAGACCCCGAAACCGTCATGGGTATCGCGCAAGATGGCCCGCCGACCATCAAACTGCGTGAAGGTTACACTGCCAAAGCGCTTGGCATGGTTATCTACAGCAATCGCAATGGCACGGTGATTGAAACACTCGGCGAGTTCGACGTTGCGGCGGATAAGATTTCAACGGTTCTCAACGATTTGAGCCACATGATGCAGGCGAACAAAATGGTCGAACGGCAGGTCAAGAAGATCAGCAATCGTCATTGGCTGGCGTTTATGCCTGCGCGTTATACCACCGTCGTCACCCTGTTTCAGAACGAGCCATCGCAAGCGCAAATGCGCCAGTTGGAACGTCTGCATCACGATTTTGAAGAAGCCAACCGCAGCTTTTTGCAGCGCACAACAGTCGATGCCACTAAGCTGGCCTACCCGTTTCTGGTGTTCGTGCAAAAGAAATACAAAGCGTAAAGCTGTCAGCATTTCAGCTAGTCAGCCATCAGCCTAAGAGCTAAATCGGTTAGCTGTAGCCCTTAGTAACCAATGCCAACTGAGAATAAACTCCTGAAATAGGCTGTGTTGGGGTTCGATCACACATACAGGACTTTCGCTTCGACAGTGGGTTTAAATCCACTGTCTGCCCAAATCTAAGTTCAATGTGGATGTTTGAGCGAAAGTCCTAAATATTGATGGCTTCACAAGCTGATGGCTGATAAGCTGAAACGCCGTACTCGGCGCTAACGACTGATAACAATTCTTACTTAATTCCTTAATTTGTTTTTGACTTTACAATTTTATGTTTTCATGCTACATTACCCGCGTTACACAAGCACTAATCCGGCACAAACCTTCTCAGCCAGCGGCTGAGTTTTGTCTTATATGGACACAGTGACACTGTGTCTTTACCCGTTTAGCTGGATGTTAGTGGACGTACTGTTATTGAGGAGCAGCAAACAGTGGTCGATCAAGTTCAATACCTCACCCCTGAAGGCTTGAAAAATTTAGATAATCGGCTGCGTCACCTGATCGAAGTGCGCCGCCCCGAAGTCGCTGAACGTCTCCGCACTGCTCTCGAAGAAGGCGGCGACCTCAACGAAAACGCTGAATACGAAGATGCCAAGAACGAACAGGCATTCATCGAGGGCGAGATCTCGCGCCTTGAAGCCATTCTCAGCAGCGCTCAGGTGATCGAAGCAACGGGCAAGAGCGATATTGTCGTGCTTGGCTCGAAAGTCACCGTCAACGAAAAGGGCACGAAAGACAAAGAGATTTATCATATCGTCGGCTCGGCAGAGGCCAACCCCAGAGAAGGCCGTATCTCGCTGGAAAGCCCGCTTGGTAAGGCGCTGCTTGGCTCGAAGCTCAACGACAAGGTGAAAGTCAACGCCCCCGACGGCGAGATCATCTTTATCATCAAGTCGATTGATTAGCCAGCCTTTCATCCGCCTACACTGAAGCCAACGGCGACATCGATGCGGTGAGCGCTGGCCCGGCATCTTCGGGCCAGCGACTTGCACATAACTCCGCACCCTGACTGAACACAGCAAACTAGGAGCGCCCTCATGTGGGAGCCGAATCGTTTAGAACAAGAACGGTTGGATAAATTACAACGCCTCGAATCGCTTGGCGTTGTCGCCTACCCGACCCGCGCACAGCGCACGCATACCGCCGTGCAAGCCATAGCCGCATTTGAAGCGCTTGAAACCGGCGACCCCGAAGCCGCTGAAAGCGTCGAAGTCAGCGTGACCGGGCGCGTCCGCCGCATCAACGTCAAGGGCAAGGTCGCCTTTATGCACATCGAAGATGGCAGCGGGCGCGTTCAATTGATGCTGCGCGTGGACGACGTTGGCGAAGAAAGCTACCACCTCATCAAAGAGAAGCTCATCGAACTCGACGATTTCGTTCAAGCGTCGGGCACGATGATGCGTACCAAAGCGGGCGAAGTTAGTGTGCGTGTGGCCGAACTCGCGCTGTTGAGCAAAAGCCTCAGTCCCCTGCCGGTCATCAAGCAAGAAGTCCGCGACGATGGCACAGTGATCGAATATGGCGAGTTCAACGATGTCGAAACCCGCTACCGCCAGCGTTATGTAGACCTTGCCGTCAACCGTGACGTGCGCGAAGTCTTCCGTGCGCGGGCCAAAACGGTCAGCGCGATCCGCAGTTTCTTCGATAGCGAAGGCTTTCTCGAAGTCGAAACGCCGATCTTGCAACCGATCTACGGCGGAGCGGCGGCGCGTCCGTTTGTGACGCATCACAACCAGCTCAAGCAGGATTTGTACCTGCGTATCAGCTTCGAGTTGTATCTCAAGCGGCTGTTGGTCGGTGGCTACGATGCCGTCTATGAGATCGGGCGCGACTTCCGCAACGAAGGCGTAAGCTGGAAGCACAACACCGAATTCACGATGTTGGAGTTCTACAAGGCGTACAGCGACTATCACGACGTAATGAACCTCACCGAGCGCATGGTATGTGCGGCGGCGCAGGCCGTCACAGGCGGCACGAAAATCACCTATCAAGGCATGGACATCGACTTCGCCGCGCCGTGGCCGCGCTACAGTGTACGCGAGTCGATCTTGCAGCACAGCGGCATCGACTATATGGATTACCCTGATGCCGCCTCATTAGAAGCGGTCATTCGCTCGAAGGGTGAAGACCTCGCGCCGCGTCAGCCTTGGGGCAAATTGGTCGAACACGCGCTGGGCAAGTTCGTTGAGCCGACGCTGATTCAGCCGACGTTCATCATCGACTACCCGCGAGAGATTTCGCCGTTCGCCAAGCGCGTCCCCGGCGACGATACGCATGTCGAGCGCTTCGAGTTCTACATCGCGGGCATGGAAATGGGCAACGCCTTCACCGAGTTGAACGACCCGCGAGATCAAGAGCAGCGCTTTCTGGATATGGCCAAAACGTTCGCGGATGACGACGAAGACGCCGCGCCCCTCGATGAGGACTATCTGCGGGCGATGCGCTACGGGATGCCGCCCAACGGCGGTTTCGGCATGGGCATTGACCGCCTCGTCATGCTGCTGACCGATCAACGCT
>JACMMD010001241.1 GCA_014379235.1 Anaerolineae bacterium | reverse complement strand
ACAGGTTGAAGGGCTGACGCTTTACTATGGTGTGGATGGCACAGGTTATCTCATCGGCGCGAGTGACAGCGACAGCACCTACCTTGTCTACCGCCGCGAAGGGGATAACGAGTATGTTGGCCGGTTTTCGGTGGTGTCCGGCGAGGGCATTGACGGCGCGGACGAGAGCAACGGCATCGACGTGACCAATATGCCGCTTGGCGAGGCTTACCCCGAAGGCTTGTTCGTTGCATCCGATGACAGCAACACCGACCCCGACGACGACACGAATTTCAAGCTGGTTTCGTGGGGCGATATCGCCGCCGCGCTTGACCTTACGGTAGACACCACCAATGACCCTCGGTTGATTGGCATGGAGGCGGACGTTACGGCGTCCGCCGCCACGCTGAACGCGGGCGTGGACATCGCTTCGGTGTTCGCCAGCGCCGAGACGCAGCCCGTCCCTAACCGTACCGATGCCGCCGACGACCCCGCTATCTGGATACACCCCACCGATCCAACGCTAAGTACGATCATCGGCACGGACAAAGAAGGTGGCATGGTTGTCTATAACCTTGACGGTGAGGTTATACAGTACGTCGCTGAAGGCGCGCTGAACAACGTCGATTTGCGCTACAACTTTCCGCTCGATGGCGAACTGGTGGCGCTGGTGACAGTGGCCAACCGCACCGATGACAGCCTTGTGATTTACCGCGTGAACCCCGAAACCCGCGAACTCGAAGACGTGGCGGCGCGGGCGATTGAGATCAACGGTGTGCGCGCCGTTTACGGCTCGTGTATGTATCACAGCCCTTTCACGGGCAGCTATTACTTCATCGTCAACGACAAATCCGGCAACGTCGAGCAGTGGGAATTGTTCGATGATGGTAATGGGCTAGTCGATGCGGTATCGGTGCGGACATTCAACGTGGGCGGTCAGCTTGAGGGCTGCGTCGCCGATGACGAACTCGGCTATCTGTACATCGGTGAGGAAGCTGAAGGCGTGTGGCGCTATGGCGCAGAACCCGACGATGAGACGGAAGCCGTTGAAGTCGATAACACAGGCGCGGACGGTCACTTAACCGCCGATGTTGAAGGTATGAGCATCTACTACGGCCCAGATAGTACGGGCTACCTGCTCGTATCCAGTCAGGGAAGCCACACCTTTGTTGTGTACGAACGCGCTGGCGATAACGCTTATGTGGGCACATTCCGCATCGTTGACGGCGATGATGTGGACGCGGTTTCGGAAACCGATGGGCTAGACGTGACCAATTTGCCGCTTGGCGAGGCTTACCCCGAAGGCTTATTCGTGGCGCAGGATGACCGCAACATCGACCCGAACGCGACTCAAAATTTCAAGCTGGTATCGTGGACGGAAATCGCCGCCGCGCTTGGCTTGATGGTCGATACATCGAGAGACCCGCGTTTAGTCGGCGCGGAGTAAGCGCTATCTCGTGGCAAATGTCCCCAAAATCGAAATCCTCATTGGAGTTCCAACAGACCAACCGTACTGTCCTGATTGAACTCTTGGATTGTTTCATGATAAGTTTGCAGTAGTGCCGCGATCTCAGCAGTCGTGCAATTGCCGAGCCGAATCCAGATAACTTTCGGTGGAAAGCCTTTAGTGGCTAGAAGATCGTTGAAGTCAGAATCTTTTGTGACCAGACAACAGGCATTTTGTCGGGCATACTGCCAAACCTGTAAGTCTGAAGCGCTGTCTAATCCGAGTGCAGAAACATGGTTGGAGTCGGGGTATAGGTGCGCTAACTGCCCTACCAATTTGGGCGAGAGGTTATTGTCGAGCAGCAACTTCACGATTTGACGATGACGGTGTGACGCTCACGATCAGCCGCATAGCTCAGGCAAGCGAGGATGTCTTCGCGGGTCAGCATGGGGAAATCACTGATAATTTCGTCGTGAGTCATTCCGGCGGCAAGATAAGTCAGTACATCGTAGACAGTAATCCGCAGCCCACGAATACACGGCTTACCGGAACGTTTGCCCGGTTCTAAGGTGATGATATTCGAGTAGTCATTCATTGCTCATTGCCCGTGACACGGTTCGATTGGTCTCAGTTTACCATAACGACACCTCTCGTAGCTGTTCATTATTGAGTTGCACTTTGCCCCACAAGGTGATAGATATTACAGGAAACCTTTTTAGGAGATTGCGATGAGCGACCAGTCAACCACTACCACAACCAGCGCAACCCCGCAGCCCACCACACAAGCCCCGGTCAATTTCCGCAGAGGACAACCGGAGTGGATCAAAGAACTTCCCCAATGGCCGTCGTTTAAGCCGCCCAAGCCTGACCTGACTAAGCAGTTGATCAACCCTGCCGAACTGCGCCAACTGCTGAAAGATTACCCTGACGAACTGACCAGTATCGAAGCGGACATCCAGTTCATGAATCACGAACTGCTGCGCCTATTCCTTCAACGCGACCATGAAGCCAAGTATCAGCAGAACCGTTACCGACTGTACCAGATTTCGTATCTGGTGTTGGCAGCGGTGGCAGGAGCGCTCGGCGCGGCACAGGTGTTGGCCCTCGCGGGCAACCCCGACAGTGTGCCGATCTGGTCTGCTGCGGAAACCATCGTCGCGCTGCTGGTGATTTTTCTAGCGACTATCAGCGGGCGGGCTGCGCCGCTCCCCGTGTGGCTGGCTAACCGCCGCCGCGCCGAACAGTTACGGCGTGAATATTTCCGCTTTTTGATGCACTTACCGCCCTACGACGAACCGATTTTGTATCGTCGTCAGGAGCTTCTCTCGGAGCGCGCCGCCGACATCAATCGTGGTGTCAACCCCGACGAACGCGAAGGAGCGATTTAACATGGAAGAGATGAGTCGCAGACAATTAGAAGCGTTGACGCTGTTATTTGACCGTTACGCGCTCAACGATCAACGGGATTACTACAACTACGCGCTTGGACGTAACCACACCGCCGCCGCACAGGTCAACCGCATTCGAGCGATGTTTGCGCTGTTGGCAGGCGTGGCGTCGGTGCTGGTCGGGTTTTTCGTATCGACGTGGTTCGACAGTAATGGCTTGTGCGGCGAGGATGTACAGCAGCGCGCGGCGGTTTCGGCGGCGGCGCAGGCCGGAACAGAAGCCGAATCGACAGCCAGCATCATTGAAGGCGGTGAGCTATCCACTGAGGCGGCAGCGCGCAGCGCGGGCCTCAACTGCGGCACCCTGCGACTGATACTTGGTATCGCGCTGGTGGTGACCGTGGTTGCGCCCGCACTCGGCGGCGCGTTCACCACGTTAGCCGACCTGTATCAGTGGGATCGCTTGACCACGATCTACGAGTCCGCGCTGGAAAACATCGAAGTGGCCGATTCGCGCTCCCCTAACCCGAATATCCCGCTGCAAGATTTGATCCGTTACCGCGCCAGTATGCGCGCTTTTGCTGAGGGTACGCTGTCGGTCATGCGCGATGAAACGGCACAGTGGGGACAGTCGATTCGCACACCGGAGCAGATCGACAAGTTCATCCGCGACGAACAGCAGCGCTTACGCGACCTCAATCTGTATAATCCGCCGGAGTCGGATTCAGAGACAGGCGCGAACGTGGCCGCCGATACGGGCACCGTTCCGGTTGTGCGCCCGTCGCGTCCAACAAGCAGTACCACAACTCGCCGCGTGACTGGCCCAACCAGTCCCGGCACAGCGATGCCGGATGACAGCGCGCCTGATGCCGACGTGCCCGACTCTGAGCCGCTTAGACCGGAAGATTAATGCGATGATCGTTCGTAGGGCAGGTCTAAGACCTGCCCCTACAAAGTATCGCCAGCGAAAACCGCAGTTTTATTGGGAAACCAAAACGCCCTGTTACAGCAGGGCGTTCTGGCGAGAGGCAGAAGGCGCTGTTACGCTGCGCCGTTCAAGTGGATGATACCAAACATCATGGGCGGCGGGTTCGGGTTTTCAGTCAATATCCCGGTGGCCGGGTCGAACTCGCCTTGTAGTCCAAAGTCATTATCGTTGACGATAGCCAACGTGTTCTCGTCGATCATCGTCAGCCCTTCAATTTTAGTCACCATGTCGAAGCCAATGGCAACCAAATCGACCAGCATTTCGCTCTGAACGGGGGTAATGCCCGCTCCGGCCAGCTCCTCGGGTGTCAGGCTTTCAATCACCACGCTCGGATCAATCGTTTGTAGATTGGTCGCGCCTTCGAGGTTGATGCGGTAGATGTACTTGAAGGCTTCTTCTTCCGTCGGTAGTAAATCGTCACGGTCAAGCAGCAGGAATTCGCCATTGCCGATACCGACTGCATCGCCCAAACGATCTGTGTTCGGGTCGAGGACATACAGATATTCGGCGGTGGTGGTTTCGGTGGCGGGGTCGAACTCAACGATGCGTGTCACACGCGAGTCTTTTGAACTCTGGTCGTCGGCCACGTCGGGGTTATCGAGCGGGCTTTGGATGAACAGGTACAGTTTACCGTTGTCCTCAGCAATCGCTTCAAAACCGCGATTGCCGCGCCGCTGTGCATAGATCGCGGGCAGCGCTTCGATACCGGTTTCGGTGGTCGCGTTCGAGCCTTCGGGCACGTAACGGGCGATGAGCGCGGCATCAGCGTCGAAGTGGTACAGCGCGGGGCGATACTCGTCTACGATCCAGTATGTGCCGTCTTCGGCTTGGAGAACAGCTTCAAAGTCGCCGCCGAAGGGATCATGTTCGAGAGGGGTGCCCATCAAGTCAACCGGAATTTCGTCGGCATACGCCATGCCCGGTGTGCCGGATAGATTGGGCAGGCCGGTGATCGGCGTACCGTCGGCTTGATGCATCTGCAAGCGCTCGGTGAGCGTCAGTGTGCCATCTTCGGGATTGAGTTCGAAGTGAATAATTTCCGGCTGGAACTCCGGTAGCGCAAACGGGCGCTCGTCGTTGCCGTCGCCGTCGAGGTCAATCGGTTCGCCGTTGGGGCCGCGATCTGTGTTGGTGACGAACATCATATTGCCGTTTTCTTCATTGACGCCCAAGTAATCCAGCCCGGAGAAACCGCCGAGCATAATGTCGTCGCCTCCGGCGGTTGTCGCCAGCAGAGGCATATCCTCAAACGTGTAGGTGTCGAGTGTGGGTTCGGTGGTGTCTTGTGCCAGCACAATCACCGACGAGCCAATGACTGCTAATGTGGTCAATAACAGCGATGCAAAACGCATTGTCTTATCTCCAAATTTTCTCAAGCTCTCTCACACGGGTAATTGTGCGCGGCAGCATTAAGCACTTGGCGTAACGAGATTAAGGCGGGGCTAAAAGCGCGTGAATTTCTGCTAGTGATAATCGGTTACCGCCGGACGCGGTAACGTCCCGGCGATACGATTACCAGCGATTGACGCAGTTCATCACGGTACAGGTCGGCTAGGGTCGTATTTAAAGCCGCATCCAAATCGGCTTCCTCTTCAGTTTGATAACGCAACACGATGATGCCTTGATGACTTGCAGGCGGATATTCAAGAATGTTGGCGAAGTCCATATCAACGGTTAGAAGTGCCGCATCGCGTTGCACAGCCAGCGCTATAACGTCCTTATCGTCTGCATCTTCAGGGATATATACATTCGATAAGTGGGCATTGAAGCCCCATTCGTGCAGCAAACGTAGATAGCGGCGCGGAACGCAATTATCCAGCAGAATGCTCATACAGTCGGCACAACCCGATCATCGCGGATAATCTGGCTGGCATAGGCAATACAAGCCCGCACGTCAGCCTCGTTTAGCACTGGGAAATAATCATCGGAAATTATTTCCGCGATGGATTTACCTGCTGCCAGCAGATCGAGCACCTGCACCACCATCACCCGCGTTCCTACGATTCGTGGCTTGCCATGCACCACTTCCCGCGATACAACAATACGCTCGGATAGCATCTGTTCGGACATTCTTTAGTGCTCCTTTTGCGACAGTTTACACTGTAGTATCTTGCGTCCGCTAGTCAGGTTTCTCATACGCAACAACAGCCCTCCTTTCGAAGTCGATTAGCCAGTTCTCGGTTCGTGTAACAGCACATTTGTGCTAATCAAGATTGTGCCGCTGTTGCAACTTTGGAAGCCTCATTTTCGTCTATGAATACATGTGTAGGCTAGAGAACGAGGATTAGATGAGCGTGAACTCAACCGTGCGATGGATACTGCTGGCGGGCGCAGCCTTGATGATCGTCAGCGCGGCGGCCTGCGGCAGTTTTAACCTGATGGGCGGCGACCCATGTACGCCAGATATGCTGGCGATGTTAGAGATTACGCCGCCGCTTCGTGCGAACATCATCTATCAAAGCTGCTCGATGAGCTTCAACCCGACCTATGACCTTCGCATGACCATTGCGCCTGTTGATCTAGTGGTATTGCAGCAAAGCACCAGTATCACCAATTGGCAAACCGATCCGGCGGCGGTCACTCGCTTCGAGGATGAAGCCGCCGGAATGCAGTCGTTGATTTTTGGCACGTTTGGCAACGGCGCGATTATACAGGATGTGTTGATTGACACTTCGAATCCGCAGCAGTACACCGTGATTTATTCGGCATCGTTTGTGGATTAGAGCCTATTTCGCCCGTTCGGCCCAGAGACGCACGAACTCGACCATCAAACGCACACCGTAACCTGTCGCGCTTTTGTCCGGCACATAGGCGTTATCTTTGGCGTTGAATTCGAGGTGTGCCATATCGACATGCGCCCACGCCGGATAGCTGACGAAGTGCTGCAAAAACACCGCGCCGATGCTGGCGCTGCCGTAGCGTCCGCCGCTGTTTTTGATGTCGGCGTTGGGCGTCTCGATCAGCTTGTCGAATTCTTCGTAGAGCGGCATGGGCCACAGGCGTTCGCGGGTGTTGTCGGCGGCGGCCAACAGCACATCTTTGAGCGTGTCGTTGTTGGTGAACAGGCTCGATGCCTGCCCGCCAAGGGCAATCGATGAACCGCCCGTCAGCGTGGCGATGTCGATCACGGCAGATGGGTTGTATCGACCCGCGAAAACTAGCGCGTCAGCCAGCAGCAAGCGACCTTCAGCGTCAGTGCTGATGATCTCGATGGTCACCCCGTTGCTGGCGGTGATGACATCCGATGGACGGTAACCTTTGCCGTCAATCATGTTGTCGGCGGTGGGCACAAGCCCGACGACATGCAGCGGCAGACCGAGTTCGGCAATTGCCCGCATCGCGCCGATAACCGCCGCGCCGCCGGCCATGTCGCCCTTCATGTCGCTCATGCCCTCGAAGGTTTTCATGCTGTAGCCGCCTGTATCGAAGGTGACGCCTTTGCCCACCAGCACGACGGTATCAAGGTCTTTGTTATCGGCGTTGTATTCGAGGATGATGAAGCGCGGCTGATGTTCGCTGGCCTGCGCCACTGCCAGCAGCGCGCCCATACGCAGCGCTTCGATCTGTTTGGGCACAAGCGCCTGACATTCGAGGCCGCTTTCTTCGGCCATCCGTTCGGCAGTCTGCGCCAGATAATCCGGCGTGCAGATATTCGGCGGCGTGTT
>JACMMD010001240.1 GCA_014379235.1 Anaerolineae bacterium | reverse complement strand
TGCCCTGCAATCTATGTATGAGGATGGCACAATCGACACGATCATCGAGCGCTGGCTGTAGTTCATACGCTGGCACCGTATGAACTTCGTATAACCGCATAACAAGATATAGGCTGGACGCTCTCCGCTGTGGCGGCTATACTCCCCGCCCATGCACATCGGGATTGACGCACGGCTCACCTACTATCGCACAGGCGGGATTAGCACCTATATCCGCCGCCTCGTGCAAGCGCTGGAAACGCTGGATTCTGCCAATCGCTACACGGTTTTTCACAGCCGTAAAACGAGCGATTCACTCGTCACACGCTTTGACCACGCCGCGTTGTGGACTCCGGCGCATCATCGCATCGAACGCTTCGCACTGTCGTTGGAACTGGCGCGCTTCAACCTCGGCGTGCTGCACAGCCCTGACTTCATCCCGCCATTTCGCGGGGCGCGTCGGCATGTGATTACGGTTCACGACCTGACATTTCTCCACTACCCGCAGTATCTCACCGCCGACAGCCGCCGTTATTACAACGATCAAATTCAAGCCGCCGTTCGCCACGCCGATCACATTCTCGCGGACAGTGAAGCGACCAAAGCCGACTTACACGCCATGCTCAACGTGCCCGCCGACAAGGTGAGCGTACATATGCTCGGTGTCGATGAGAGTTTTCGCCCCCTTCCGAAAGACGATTTGGCATACTATCGCCAGCAGCTTGACCTTCCGCCCGACTATATTCTGTTTGTAGGTACATTCGAGCCGCGCAAAAACATCATCGGGCTTCTCGATGCCTACCGCCTGCTGCTGACAGACATGCCAGACGCGCCGCCAATCGTTCTCGCGGGCAAACGTGGCTGGCTGTTCGACGAAACATTGGCGCATGTTGAAGCGCTTTCGTTGGGAAATCGTATCCTCTGGCGCGAAGATATACCGCAAGAAGCGCTGCCCGCACTGTATAATATGGCCCATGTTCTGGCCCTGCCCTCGTTTTATGAGGGCTTCGGGCTGACCGCGCTAGAGGCTATGGCCTGCGGAACGGTGACAGTCGTCAGCAACCGCTCGTCGCTGCCCGAAGTGGTTGGTGATGTCGGGCTGCAAATCGACCCCGACAACCCGGCTACCATTGCTGATGCCCTGCGCCATGTGTTAACGGACACGGCATGGGGCGAGACGATGCGCCAGCGCGGGCTAGAACGGGCCGCCGCTTTTACGTGGGAACGCACCGCGCAGGTGGCTTTATCGGTGTATAAGAAGGTGCTTTAGACTGACTATGCGAATTTTGATTTTAACGGGTAGCCTTCCGTACCCGCTTGCATCCGGCGGAGCGATCCGCAGCTTTGGCATCATTCACGGCTTACACGCCGCTGGTCATGAGGTGTCGCTGCTGAGTTTCAATGACGCGGAGCGTGGTATCGCAGCGCAGTCAACGCCTTTGGCCGAACTATGCGCCCGTATCGAGACCGCGCCGCTGCCTCGTCGGACGCCGCGCCAACGTCTGCGCGACCTTGTACTCTCAGGACAGCCGGACATCGCCAAAAGGCTAGAAAGTGACGAGTTTCGGCACAAACTGCAAACGCTTCTCGAAGAAACCCCGTTTGACCTTGTGCAGTTCGACGGTCTGGAGACGGCTGGCTATCTGCCATTTGTGCGCCAATGGCTGACACGCCACAACCAGACACACACCAAACTCTGCTACGACTCGTTCAACGCCGAGTACGTGCTGCAACGGCTGATCTCGCAAATTGATCGCAAAGAATTCCGGCGTTTGCCCGCAGCGGCCTATTCGTTCGTGCAGTCGAACCGCATCGCCTATTTCGAGCGAATGATCTGCCGCGTGTCTGATTTTGTGATCGCTGTCAGCGAAGAAGATGCCGACGCGCTGCGTCCATTTCGTGCTGACCGCTGCGTCCACGTCGTCCCCAACGGTATCTTCGCGGCTGATTACGCCGACCCGCGTGAACACCTCGATCTTCGCGGCAGCGCCATCGTCTTCACAGGTAAAATGGATTACCGCCCCAACGTCGATGCGATGCTGTGGTTCACTGACGCGGTACTGCCGCTCGTCACCGAACAAGTGCCGGATGCGCGTCTGTACATCGTCGGGCAAAAGCCGCATCCACGCCTCGAAGGTTTGCGCGTCAAGGATAACGTTGAGGTCACGGGATGGGTTGCCGAAGTGCAGCCGTTCTTACAAGCCGCTGAAGTCTATGTCGCGCCGCTGCGAATGGGCAGCGGCACACGCTTGAAAATTCTCGAAGCGATGGCCTCTGGCTGTGCGGTAATCGCAACCTCTACCGCCGCTTCGGGATTACTTTCCGAAGCTAGACGCGCTATGTCCATCGCGGATGATGCCGACAGCATGGCACAGGCGATTGTCGCGCTGCTGCAAGACCCCTCCCAACGCCAAACACTCGGTGATTCTGCCCGCAGCGCCGTTCGCAAGTATTATGATTGGTCGGTGCTGATCCCCAAGCTGCTGAAAGTCTACAAGGAAGTCGGACTTGGATAAGGATGCGTTAGCACACCGGGACGCGCTGGCAAACCGCAACCGGCTGTTGGCCAATGCCTTTCACGCGCTGCCGCTCAAGCATCGGTTACGGCGCGCGGCATTGTTCGACATTGCGCGGCTGCCGCTGCCAGCGAGCCGTTTCACCAGCATGAACCGTCTGCTGTTGATTCGCCCCGATCATCTCGGTGACGTGCTGTTAACGACACCCGCCATTCGTGCCTTACGCGCCGCTCGGCCATATATGGAAATTCACGCGCTGGTCGGGCCGTGGTCGGCGGATGTGCTGTCGAACTATCCCGAACTCGATTTTGTACTGACGCTGCCTTTTCCCGGTTTCAGCCGCGAACCAAAGTCCGATTGGCGTTCGCCCTACGAGATGGCCATACGTTCGGCGGCCCAATTGCGGCGCATCGGCTATGGCAGCGCGGTCATTCTGCGACCCGATCATTGGTGGGGTGCATTGGTAGCCAAGCTGGCCGGCATCCCGCTTCGGATTGGCTATGATCTACCGGATGTCGCACCGCTGCTGACGCAAAAACTGCCGCACGAGCATCGGCACGTCGTCATGCAAAGCCTGCGTTTGGTTGAGCATTGGACAGGCGAGGTCAGCCCCGACGACGCGCCGTATACATTCGCGGTCATAGACAGTGATCGCGCCTATATTCGCAGCTATTTAGCCGAGTGGGATATCACGCCGGAGCAGCCAGTCATAGCCATTCATCCCGGCTCTGGAACGTGGGTCAAACACTGGGACGAGCAAAAATGGGCATCTGTCGCCGACACACTTTCCGGCCAATTAGACGCGATAGTGGTATTCACAGGCGGCGACCATGAAATGGCGCTCGTTCAGCGTATCGTTGAACTGATGCGCGAACGCGCCTGCGTGATGGTTGGGGATACCCGCGTTGGGCAGTTAGCGGCGTTATTCGAGCGGGCGAAAGTGGTACTCGGGCCGGACAGCGGCCCGCTGCATTTGGCGGTAGCCGTTAGTGCGCCTACAGTGACATTCTTCGGGCCAGCAGACCCGGCGGAGTTCGGGCCATGGGGCGACCCGCCTAAGCATTTCGTCCTCACCAGCGACATCGCCTGCCGCCCCTGCCGCGTGTTGGATTGGGGTATGGACGACCCAAAGAATCACCCCTGTGTCCGCGAGATCACCGTCGCCCGTGTGCTGGACGCTGCCCGCCGCGCCGTACACTATATGGATTAATCCGGTATCACGATCTTATCCAGTCCTTCTTCCGGCTCTGGAAACGCAACCTTCATATCTTCCAGCGCGTCCACAATCGTCTTCGTGATTACCACATTGCGATACCACTTATGATTCGACGGGACGATATGCCAAGGCGCGTACTTGGTATTACACTTGGTCAGTGCAACCTCGAAAGCCTCCATGTAATCGTCCCACTGCTTGCGGACTTCAAGATCGCCGCTGTTCCATTTCCAGTGTTTGGTCGGGTCCGCCAAGCGTTCTTCAAAGCGCTGCTTCTGTTCTTCCTTGCTGATGTGCAGATAGAATTTCAGAATGCGCGTGCCATTCTCGGCTAGGCTTCGCTCGAACTCGTTGATCTGGTGGTAGCGTTTTTCCCACACATCCTTGGGCACAAGATCATTTACGCGCACCACTAGCACATCCTCGTAGTGACTGCGGTTGAACACACCAATGAACCCTTTCGGCGGCGTCCGGCGATGTACACGCCACAGATAATCATGTCCGAGTTCCTCACCTGTCGGCGCTTTAAAGCCGTAGACGTACACGCCCTGCGGATTGATCGGCTCGAACACTTTCTTAATCGTGCTGTCCTTACCGCCTGCGTCCATCGCCTGCAAGATAATCAACAGCGTTTGCTTACCCTGCGCGTACAACATCTCTTGCAGTTCGGTAAAGCGCTCTTGCAGCTTGGCAGTTTCCTCTTTCGCCGATTCTTTATCGTAGTCGCCCGTATAAGCCGGGTCGAACTTCTTCAGGTCAATCGCTGCACCTGCCTTCGGGACAATCGCCTGCTTGCTCATGATTTGGCTTTCACTACGTTATTCAATGCCCGATGTTATCTTAAACCTGATCCGCAAATTCCGCTTCACTGCGCGGCGTAACCGTGCGCGTTTCCTCGTTGCGATACGTCACCATGCCGAGAGCAGCGCCTTTGATCTTGCGAACGTATTTGCAGCGCGTCACGTCCACAATGGCACGCGCTTCGCTGCGTTTGGCGCTGTAGTATGCCGCGATGGATGCGGCTTGCTCGATGACCCGTTCCGGCACAGGGCGGCCATCATATTTGACGACCACATGCGCGCCGGGAACATCCCGCGCATGAAGCCACCAATCATCACCGCCGCCCTTATCGAACGTCACGAGATCGTTCTGGCGGCTGTTGCGCCCCACCCACAGCACAAAGCCTTCTTTAGTGGTCAGTTTGAGCGGGCCGCTGCGTCCGCCGCCGATACGCCCTGCTCGTTTGCCGCGCCAATGGCCCTGCGACTGTAGCGCTTGCTGCACGTCGTCGATTTCCAGCCAGTTGGCCGCAAACTCTAAATCCGTGCCTAGCTGCCCCAGATAATCGAGTTCGCGCTTAGTTTGCGCGATCAAGCGGGGCACGTCCTCCAAAGCGCGTTTAGCGCGATTATAGCGCTCGAAATAACGCTGTGCGTTTTCAAGCGGTGTAATCGTCGGGTCAAGCGCGACGGCAAGCGGCGGCGCGTCGAGATCATACTGCGCTTGCAGTTCGGTTTGGCCCGGCGCGAACGTGTATTGATATGCGAGAATTAATTCGCCGCTCTGCTTGAGAATCTCGCGTTCGCTTTCGTCAGTCATCGAGCGCTGCAACGATGCCAGCTTACCGCCAACTTTACCCTGAGCCTCGCGGATAGCAGTGCGGACAGGCACTTTCGCCGCTTCATAGGCTTCGTCACCAACCGGAGCGCCATAATAAGCCGCCAGCGCTGCGCTTACACTATCAACTTCGTGCCAACCGGCCATATGTGTCAACGGATATACGCTGAACGCGGATACGCCATCATCCGTTTCGACAATTCCCGGCTGCCACTGCCGCGCTTGCAGCGGATTAATCACCGCTTGCAATGCCTCTAGCAGCGCATCGGCATCCACACCAGCAGGCTTAATTTCCGCATCACCCGTAGCGCGATAGACGACTTCTTTCGCCAACAGCGGACTCACCCCCAACAGATTCGATGCCAGTAAACGATGCAGCTTGAACTTCGGATCGTCGTTCTGTTCGAGTATCCCTTCGAGATCGTCAATCGTTAAAGTCGTCGGGTCGAGCTTGCCCGTTTGCGGCGGCGGCGGAACATATTCATGGCCCGGCAAACTGAGGCGATAGCGGTTATCTTCTGGCCCGACGCGCCGCATACAATCGAGAATCTTACCCGCCTGAACCAGCAGCACATTGCTGCGCCGCTCCATCGGCTCAGCAATCACTGTGACTTGACCTTCCGGCCCATCAATATCGATGTGGATGAT
>JACMMD010001239.1 GCA_014379235.1 Anaerolineae bacterium | reverse complement strand
TTCAGCGATTAGTCGTCAGGCCAAGAATATAGCGCTCATTAGCACAAATTTTCAAGTATCTTCATGTGAAAGTATTGAACTTCAAACGAAGTAGCAGTAGCTATCCTGCTTCTTCGGTCACCACGACATTGACGCTGCCGATGAGGATTTCGCTGCCGTCGGCGGCGCTCTGCGTGAGGGCACGAATCTCTGCCGGGCCTGTATAGCCGTTGGTCGCTAGTTCGAGGCTGAACGGCACTTCGTCAATGAAATACGGATTCACGACAGTGACAATTTCTGAGTTAATGTCATTGCCATCTGCGTCAATGAGCTTGACGGTAAAGGTGTTCTCGAAAATGCCCGATGCTGTACCCGAAACAAGTATCGCACTGCCGCTGACCGCTGCGCCATCCGCCGGAGAAGTGATGCTGCCACGCAAATCCGCAGGGCGATACGATTGGTGCGAGAGTACAATTAAGGCGGTGTCATAGGTGCTGGTCGCGGGGAAGTCAGCGCCAGAGGGCAGTGCGATAATGCCGACTTCCATATGCTGGCCCGTGTAATTGTGAACCAGTTCTACCGTCCAGCGCCCTTCATCGGCGGCTTGCAACTGTACCGTCCACTGCGCGATCACTTCGTCGTTGTCACCGATTGCCCGCAGCGCGAACTCGTCGCCGGGAATGCCCGACGCTGTGCCGCTCACGTAAAGCACTTCGGAATAGACGACTGTGCCATCGAGCGGATACTCGATGTCCACCGCGCCAGTGAGCGTTTCCGTCGGCGAAATCGGTGTCGTTGGTGGTGTATCGCCTGTGCCAAGTGAACATGCTGACAGCGTCAGCAGCGTTAGAACGAGAGCAAGGTATCTCATTAGCGCGAGAGCTTCGCCAGTCGTTCGCCGGCCTGCTTGAGCGTATCGTCGGCTTTGCAGAACGAGAACCGCGCTTGCGTTCGCGCTAGGTGTTGATGCTCCGGCGCGAAGAATGGCGCGGGCGGGATGCAAGCTACGCCGATTTCGGTGACAAGGTGCTGCGTGAATTCCAGCGCGTCACCATCGAAAACATCCGCGAAATCCGCCATGATGAAGTATGTGCCTTCGGGCGAAAACGGCTTCAAGCCTGCTGCGCTCAAGCCATCGAGCATCAACTTGCGCTTGGTGGTGTACATCTCCTGAAATTCTTCGAAGTACGTTCCCGGCAGCGACAGCGCTACCGCCGCCGCTTCCTGCGAGGGGTGATGGCTGGCGAAGGTCACAAACTGGTGAGCGCGCCCGACTCCGGCGATCAGATCAGGGTGGCCGGAGACCCAACCGAGCTTCCAACCCGTGAAACTGAACGACTTGCCGAGACTGCCAATTGTGACCGTGCGCTCGAACATGCCCGGAATAGAGGCCATGGGGATATGGCGTGCATCCCCGAAAACCAGATGTTCGTACACTTCGTCCGAGATGCATACGACGTCGAACTCGATGCACAAATCACCGATGAATTTCATTTCGTCATAGGTGAACACGCGCCCCGTCGGATTTTGCGGCGTGTTGAGGATAATCGCCCGTGTTTTGGGGCCAAAGGCGGCGCGGAGTTCGGCGCGGTCAAACGTCCAATCGGGCGGGCGCAGCGGCACAAATACGGGAGTCGCGTTAGCCATGATGATGTTGGGTACGTAGCTGTCGAAATACGGTTCGATGACGATGACTTCATCGCCCGCGTCTACCAGCCCAAGCATCGACGAGAAGATGCCTTCCGTCGCGCCGGACGTGATGACCACGCCGGACTCAGGGTTCACGTCGAGGTCATAGAAGCGCGCCGCGTGGTCGGCCACAGCTTTTTTCAGCGATGCTGTGCCGCTTCCCGGCGCGTATTGATTGTGCTTGCCGGAACGCATCGCGGCGATAGACGCTTCGATCACCTCATTGGGGCCGTCGAAGTCGGGGCGGCCTTGACCAAGATTAATCGCCCCATGCTTCTGCGCGAGGACGTTGATTTCAGTGAAGATGGTTGTGCCGAAGGTGCTGACGCGGTTGGAGTAGCTGGGCATGGGTTGGTCTTGCTCCGTAAGTGGGCTGTGATACGGGCGAGGCATGCCTCGCCCCTACAAGGATGTATATTTAGCGGCGCAGAGATTCCCGCGCCTGTGTTGCCAGTTGGTCAACACGCTCATTGTACACATCTCCGGCGTGTCCGCGAGTCCACCGCCAGCGAATGGTATGGCGCTGCGTGGCGAGGTGTAAACGCTCCCACAATTCTTGATTCATGACCGGCTTACGAGCGGATGTCATCCAGTCGTTCTTGAGCCAGTTCTTGATCCATTCTGTGATGCCTTTTTTGACGTACTGGCTGTCCGTATAGAACTCGACTTCGCACGGCTCTTTCAGCGATTCGAGCGCGGAAATAGCCGCCATCAATTCCATTTTATTGTTCGATGTGTGATTTTCGCCGCCGCTGATTTCTTTTTCAACGTCTCCAAAGATCAGGATCGCGGCCCACCCGCCAGCGCCGGGATTGGGTTTCGCGCCACCATCACTATATATAGTTACTTTGGGCATGATTGTCCTATCAAACGTAGGGGCGTTCAACTGAACGCCCCTAGAGAGTCTATTTGCAAGTTGTAGATTTACGCGCTGGCTTGTGCGGCGCTTTGCTGCGCGGCGATCATCTTGCGTAGAACGGTCTGCAAGATGCCGCCGTTGCGGTAGTAGTCGATCTCTACCGGGAAGTCCATGCGCGAAATGGTCTTGAAGAACGTCACCGTACCATCTTCGGCGGTGGCTTGTACGGTGATTTCCTGCTTGGGTTGGATTGCATCGCTCAAACCGAGGATGTCGAAGGTTTCCGTACCCGTCAGTCCGAGCGTGGTCGCATCTTCGCCTTCAAGGAATTGCAGCGGCAGCACACCCATCATGACGAGGTTACTGCGATGGATACGCTCATAGCTCTTGGCGATGACGGCTTTGACACCGAGCAGCGCTGTGCCTTTGGCGGCCCAGTCGCGGCTCGAACCCATGCCGTAGTCGATGCCCGCAAGAATAACCAGCGGCGTACCGTCCTTGATGTAGCGCATGGCGGCATCAAAAATGCTCAACTCTTCGCCGGATGGCAAGTGCAGTGTGATGCCGCCTTCACTACCCGGTATCAAGCGATTACGCAGGCGAATGTTGGCGAATGTGCCGCGCATCATCACCTCGTGGCTGCCGCGCCGTGCGCCGTAAGTGTTGAAGTCTCGCGGTTGGATACCCTTCGCTTGCAAGAAGCGGCCAGCAGGGCTGTAAGTAGCGATGTCACCCGCCGGAGAGATGTGGTCAGTTGTAACCGAATCGCCGAGCATTGCCAGCACTCGCGCCCCACTGATCGACTGGATCGAGCCGGATTCGAGACTGAAATTCTCGAAGAACGGCGGAAGCTGAATGTAGGTGCTGGACGGGTCAAACTTGAACACATCGCCGGATGCACCTTCGATGGCGTTCCATGTTTCGTTGCCCGTGTACACATTGGCGTACTGCGTCTGGAACAGGTCAGGCGAGAGGGCGTTGGCCATCGTGTCGCGGATTTCTTCCAGCGTCGGCCAGATGTCCTT
>JACMMD010001238.1 GCA_014379235.1 Anaerolineae bacterium | reverse complement strand
TTTATGGGCGACAACTGCGAAGAGGCCGGTTTCTGCCGTTTCCCGCGTGGAGGGCTGGCCTTCGAGCATACGCTGTTTGTCGATATTAACCGCACATGGGAGCGAGCGACGGCGCGCGGCGTCAATGACGGTTATCGTGCGCGTGGTTTCGCCTTCAACCCTGTGCCTGATGCTGGCGGCGTTCCCGCGAACGATGTCGTTGCCGAATGGTACGGACAGACCGATGCGCGCTGGCAGTATGACCCCAACACAGGCCGTTACTTGCGCTATACCAGCGGCGTTCCACATATGGACGCGGCGGATGGGACACAGTTGTGGGCCGATAACGTCGTGTTCGTCGAGGCGCTGCACGACGAACGCCCTGACCTGTTCCCCCCCGGCGCAAACTACTGGTCGATGGAAATCCAGTTATGGGATCAAGGCCGCGCCTATCTCGTGCGCGATGGTCAAATGTACGAGGGCTTCTGGCGGCGGCAAGACCGCGAACCGGGCAGTGCGTTGCAACTGCTGTACGGCGACAACACGCCGATGATGATGAAGCCGGGACGCACCTTCGTACAAGTCGTGCGCGGCTTGGGCAACGTGACCATTTCGGGTGATTACTCGGATATGGCGGCAACGTCGACAACGGTTTTCCTGAGCGCGACACCGACCTTTACGGTGACACCGGGGCCAAGCCCGACGCCGCCTGATCCAAACTCGGTAGGTTTCGATTAGCTCGATTTCAACAGGGCGCAGAATGAATATTCTGCGCCCTTATTATTTTTGCTACAATATTCGTTAAACATACAAAAGGATGAACGATGCGAAAATTGCTATTTCTCCTGTTTGCGATACTGCTCGTCATCGCCGCTGCTGCCAATGCACAGGATGCCACCGAAGAACCGATTGATGCTGAACCCGGCTCGGCAGGCTTGGGCGATTCGCTGCTGCCAGAGTCCGGCAACGGCGGCTACGACGTGCAGCACTACACCATCGACCTTCACTTAAACGTCGAAACTGGCTCGATCTCCGCCACGACGACTATCAACGCTCTGGCGACACAAAACCTGAGCAGCTTCAATCTCGATTTTTCCGGGCTGGAGATCAGCCGCGTGCGCGTCAATCAACAGGTGGCGGAGTTCAGCCGTGACAGCGGCGAACTGACCATCACGCCCGCTGCTCCACTGCTCGAAGCTGAGGCGTTTACTGTGGCCGTGACCTACAGCGGCATCCCCAACACAATCACTGACCCCAGTGATGGCTTTAGCGCAGGCTGGATTCAAGACGACGACACTTTCTACGTCGTCGGTGAACCTATCGGCGCATCGTCATGGTTTCCGGTCAACGAACATCCGCTCGATAAGGCGACCTACACCTTTGAAATCACCGTGCCCGATACGCTGCAAGTGGTGGCTAACGGTCTGCTGCGAGAAGTGCAAGATCACGGTGACACGGCGACCTACACTTGGGAAACCGTTAACCCCATGGCCAGCTATTTGGCCACCGTCGGCATTGGTGAGTTCCTCATTCAGAACGAGGTTGGGCCGAACGGGCTGCCGATCCGCAACTATTTCCCGCCGAATACGGGCGCGTCCGTCACCCGCGAATTTGCGCGCACAGCGGAGATGATCGCCTTTTACAGTGAAATGTTCGGGCCATATCCGTTTGAATCATTTGGTGCGCTGGTCGTCGATGATGAAAACACAGGCTTTGCGCTGGAAACCCAAACGCTGGTGGTCTACGGGCCGTTCTCGACGAACGAAATCACCGTCGCGCACGAACTGGCGCATCAGTGGTTCGGGGACAGTGTAAGCGTCGCGGACTGGAGCGACATCTGGCTAAACGAAGGTTTCGCCACCTACGCCGAAGTGTTGTGGATTGAACACACCGGGACACCGCAAGAACTCCGGGAAAAGTTGCAAGGGCTGTACTTGACCTCGATCACACCCTCAGAGCCGCCGGGAGACCCTTCGCTTGAAGGTTTGTTCGCCATTTCAATATATGATCGTGGCGGCTTCACACTCCATATGCTGCGTCAAGAAGTCGGGGACGCGGCCTTCTTCGATATTCTCCGTACCTACACATCGCGCTTCCGCAATCAAAACGCTTCTACGGAGGACTTCATCGCCGTCGCGGAGGAAATCAGCGGTCAGGAACTAGATGACTTTTTCGATATCTGGTTGTATGCCGACAGCACCGAACTGCCCGATGTGCCCGAAATCGGCTTGAACCGTGACGAGGTTTTCATCCCCGCTGGCGATATTGCTATTGGCGATACCGTCTCCGCCGAAATCGTACCCATGATTCGTGTACGTTACATGCTGCCTGTGACTGCGGGCGACGTTGCGACTTTCACGCTGCAAGGCGACAGCGCGGACTTCGATAGTTATCTGCGCCTATATAATGAAGCAGGCACGGAACTGCTGGCTCAGAACGACGACAGCGGCGGCTCGTTAGACTCCATGCTGCGCGCAGTCGAGTTTGACGAAGACACAATCGTGATGGTCGAGGCAGGAACATATGCCGACTCTTCAGAAGGCACGTTCACGCTAACCATCGAAGAGGACGAACCGCTAGACATAATCGACGGTGGAGAGATCGCCATTGGTGACGAGGTAACGGGCGAAATCGAAGCCGACCAGCGCGTTCGCTACACCATCGAGGTCGTAGAAGGCCAGCAGGTGAGCGTTTTCCTTAGTGATGAAACGGGCGAGTTCGACACCTATCTACGCATCTACGATGCGGACGATAACCTGCTGTTTGAAAACGACGATGCCGAAAGTGGCAACACCTTCAACTCCGCGCTGGAAAATCTACCGCCAGCGCCCGATGCGATGACCGCCATCATCGAAGTCGCCACCTTTGAAGATAGTGAATCCGGCGAGTACACGCTGCGCGTCGAAGAAGCAGACCAATAGTTATCGTAGGGGCAAGGTGCGCCTTGCCCCTACATTCGTTATGGTTTCATTAACGCTGAATTGTGTATCTATTCTGTTATCCTTATGTGGCAACGTTTCGCGCTATAATGTAATGTGTTTGGAATAAATTGGGATAAATTGAACTGTGAGGATTTAATATGGCTTCCAAACGGTTGATTGGAACTTCGCTGCTCGCTTTGCTGCTCTTATTGCTGACATCCAGTTTTGTTATTGCACAAGATGATGCCGACGCTGCACCCGAAGCTGAAATTGTTAACGACGAGGGCGGCCCTGTCGTCGTCAGTGGTGAGATGGAATACACGTATGTTTTCCTCACCAGTGGTGTCGACCAGCCCGTTATCTTTTTGGATGACCTCAAGGGCTTCACCGAGCGTGACCGCGTAGCGGACTATATCCGCACACCGGAATCGCAGGTGTTCGGCACAATCACGTCCGACTTTTCAACGTCCCCTGTCGAGTACACCATTTCGCTGCCGATTGAACCGCGAGCGGCCTATGTCGATCTCGATCAGGATGATGACGAAGATACCGGCGTACAGGTGCTTGCGCCCACTTTCCGCCTGAACGTCTATGGCCAGCCCGTTCTCGAAGAACGCGACTACCTGTTCACGTTTGGTAGCTGGCTCACCTATTCATCGGTGCGTGTCAGCAACCAAGCTGCCAATAAGTACGACATCATCGGCGGGCAGTTGATCGTCTACGCGCCGGATAATGAGCAAGGTTTCCCCTCTGGCTTTGGTGAAGATGGCAACATGTTCACCGAAGACGACCCGATTGTAACGCTGCCGCAGGGCTACACACTGGTCAACCTCGACACTGAGCCGTTCACCTTTGACCGTTCCAGTGCGCCGCAGATCAGCCTGTACGAGCCGGACATCTTCGAATCGCCAGACTTCTCAGACATGACTTACACCGAAGGCTTTGACGCACTGATTGATTTGCTGCGCGTCAACTATGCTTTCACCGAACTAAAGGAACTGGATTGGGACGCGCTGCATGACGAGTTCTATCCACGCTTTGAAGAAGCCGAATCCAACGGCGACAGCGAAGCCTATCAACTGGCACTGCGCGATTTCTACTGGTCAATCCCCGACGGCCACGTCTACGCGGAAACGCCAGCGGTTGCTTACCTGTTCGGTCAGGAAACCGGCGGCGGGCTTGGCTTGTCCATTCGTGAGTTGGACGACGGGCGTATCATCGTCACCTATCTGACCGAAAGCGGCCCGGCGGAAACAGCCGGAATCGAAATGCGCGCCGATGTGCTGGAGATCAACGCTCAGCCGATAGACGACGTGGTGAGCGCCAATATCCCGTTCTCGTCACCGTTCAGCAGCGAACACTCACGGCGCTACCAGCAGTTGCGCTACGCCGTGCGCTTCCCAATCGGCCAAGATGTCGAAATCACCTATCAAAATCCCGGTGACGATGAGCCGACCACGACGACTTTGACCACCATTGAAGACCCCGACAGCTTCAGCTTTTCGTCGGTCAATCGCGGTCTCACAGGCAACGAATTCCCGGTTGAGTTTCGCATGTTGGACAGCGGCTACGGCTACGTCAAAATCTACAGCTTTAGCGAAGACTTCATTCTCACGGCGGATATGTGGGAATTCGTCATCGACAACCTGAACACCAACGGCGTCAAGGGACTCATCATCGACATGCGCCAGAACGGCGGCGGCGAGAGCTTCCTTGCGGAAACCATGGCCTCGTTCTTCTTTGCTGAACCAGTGGTCATCGGTAACAGCGGCTTTTACGTGCCCGATGAAGGCGGCTTCGTCTTCCATCCGCGAGACGTGGCGCGCATTGTGCCCACCCCCGACGGCGAACGTTATGATGGCGCGGTAGCAGTGCTGGTTAGCCCGGCCTGCGCCAGCGCGTGTGAGTTGTTCACCTATGCGCTGTCGCTCAATGAGCGTGCGGCAATCGTAGGCCAATATCCTACCGATGGACTCGGCGGCGCGGTACAAGCTGTCACCCTGCCCGAAGGTCTGTACATGCAGTATGCCTTCTCACCGGGAGTCGGCGCGAACGGCGAAATCAACATCGAAGGTATAGGTGTTGCGCCAACAATTGATGTTCCGGTAGATGAGGAAACCCTGTTCAGTGAAGGTGATCCCATTCTCGAGGCCGCCGAAGCGTATCTCGATGAAGAAACCGCGCCCGATATTACCAGCATGGGCCGCCTGACCGTTGGCGATACCGTAAGCGGCGAACTAGCGGTCAACGCTCGTGCCAGCTACATCGTAGATGTCGAAGAAGGTCAGATGCTTGACATCACGGTAGGCGACGAAAACGCTGAGTTCGACACGGTTCTGCGTGTCTACGACGAAGATGATAATCTGCTGACTGAAAACGACGATGAACCCGGCGGCACCGTCAATTCTGCCGTCAATGACTTTGAAGCGGCTGACGACATGACGCTCGTCGTTGAAGTCGGTACCTTTAACGACGAGGGCGAAGGCGCTTACGAATTGAGCGTGAGCGAATCCGTTCCACTGCAAATCGTTGAGCAGGGCGACATCGCCGCTGGCGAAAGCATCAGCGATGACATCGAAGCAAACTCGCGGGTGCGCTTCATGCTGGATGCCGAAGCAGGCGCTATGCTTGACATCGCAGTTGGCGACGACGCAGGCGAGGTTGATACCGTGCTGCGCCTGTACGATGCTGACGATAACATGCTGGCCGAAAACGACGATATTGGCGATACCGTCAACTCCGCCATCGAAGGCTTTGAAGTCCCTGATGGCGCGGTGATTATCGAAATCGCCACGTATGGCGACACTGGCAGCGGTCAATATACGCTGACCGTAGACGAAGCCGCGTAACGCACACTAACGGTAGGGGCAAGGCATGCCTTGCCCTTAGGGGGCGACACATGTGTCGCCCCAACGCATTCCCCAAAATGTCACTTTCTCACAAATTGTTCAGCATCTTCATATACCAAATTGGTTCTCCACAATGTATCCTAGATCAGTTACA
>JACMMD010001237.1 GCA_014379235.1 Anaerolineae bacterium | reverse complement strand
TATGCAAGATTACGTTTTGCATCACGATATTGCACTGGATGCATCGGTTGTTTCATTGGATGATGAAGGACAGGTCACCGGAATCGGCATGTTGGGGCTGCGTGAACAGCGTGCATGGGTGACCCGGCTTGGCGTTATCCCCGAACGGCGTACAAAAGGCACAGGCCAGTTCATCAGCGAAACGCTGCTCGAACAGGCTTATCAGCGCGGCGCACAGAGCGTTCAGCTTGAAGTCATCAAAGGTAACGAACCGGCCTATCAACTGTTCTTGAAGCTCGGTTTTCAAGATATGCGTGAACTTTTGGTTGTCCGCAGGCCGCCGGGACTGCCACGTACAGCCGATTTCACGCTGCCCATCGCCAGCGCATATCCGCTCACCGCCGACGAAATCAATGAATGCCTACAATCCCGCGAACCGGGCGCATCGTGGATCGAAGAAACCCCTTCAATCCTGCGCGCTGGCGGCTTGAAGGGGCTGTTTGTCTCGCTCGAAAGCGGCACGTCCGGCTGGATTGTTTTCCAGAGTACGTCGTTTCAACTGGCGCATTTCGTCATCAGCGCGCCTTCTGATAACGAGATCAGAGGAGAGGTCGCGCTGGCGCTGCTGTACCACGTCCACCAGATGTATTCCGCGCAAGATACGAAGGTCGAAAACCTCGCTGCCGATGACCTGCCATACTGGCGGGCATTCCAAAAGCTCGGTTACGTCGAGGCATTCAAGCGGCGAGAGATGCTGCTGCAATTGGCATAGCCTCGTAGGGGCGACACGTGTGTCGCCCTTACAGCGTTGAATGTTTAACTGTTCTCCGGCGACAGACGAATGCGGTTGCTCCACGGATCGCTAAACAACGCATCGGCGTCCTGCATCTCGTGGGTGACGCCTACAGCATTCAAGCGTGCCAAAACTTCGCCTTGCGCGTCGGTATCGGGCACGACAATCCCATACTCCTGCAAACCCACTGAATCGGCAGGCGCGGGCGGCGCGTTGCGGCTGTGCCAGACGTTCATGCCGATGTGATGATGGTAGCCGCCAGCAGACACAAACAGCGCCGATGGCATCTTGGCCACCACGTCGAAGCCCAGCACGTCCTGATAAAATGCCTGTGCTTTCGGAATATCGCCCACGCGCAAATGCATGTGGCCGATGGTCGTGCCGTCGGGCATCCCGGTGAAGGGCGCTTCGGGGTCTTCGACTGATGCCACAATGCCATCGAGGTCAATCGGGTCGCTGGCCATAACGATCTGATTGCCGTTGCGCCGCCATTCTTCACGCGGACGGTCACGGTAGATTTCCAGCCCGTTGCCATCGGGATCGTCGAGATAAATCGCCTCGCTCACCAGATGGTCAGCGAAACCGCCCACCTGATACTGCGTCCGCGCAAGGTTAATCACCACTCGCCCAAGATCAGGGCGCGACGACTGCAAAATAGCGACATGATATAGGCCGGTGCTGTGTTCCGGCTGACGCTTCGCGCCGGGTTTCGCTTGCAGATGCAGCAGCGGGGTTGTGCCCGCGCCCATCGTCGAACCGTTCTCGCCCGCGTTGAGGACGGTCATGCCGAGTACGTTGGTATAAAAATCGACTGAGCGCGCAAGATCGGCTACCGCTAAAGTCGCCGGGCCCATGTGTGTCGCTGGCTGAATGGAGACGTAAGTTTGCGCCTCGCTCGGATTGATTGCCATGTGTCGTTCTCCTAAACTGCTGATCGTCGTTGGTTGATTGAATTATCGAAAGAAGCGCCGTAAAACCCCCACGTTTACGTGGGGGGATATAAGGCGATTGGTTGCCTTTTGAGAGAATGTTGGATACGATAGGGGCTGGTTGTGGATGCGACTACACCCACAACCGCCTCTGGCGTTGGAGCGCCAAAAGCATGTCCAAGTTTAGCACCGTTCGCCGGATGTACAAATACCGTCTGTACCGCGCTGACCGCAAAGACCGCAAGCTGCGGCATAAACTGTTTGTCGCTTCGACGGTGTGGAATCACTTCATCGCTCTGCAACGGCGTTACTACCGCTTGACTGGCAAGTACATTTCCCTAGATCGCATGAATAATCACGTTCTAAAGCTGCGTAACTCGCAGCGTTTCGCGCTGTGGCGCGATTTGCACTCGCAGGTGTGCCAGAATGTGTGTCGGCGCGTGGATGATGCCTACCAGCGCTTTTTCAGCAAGCTGGTGAAGGGTCGTCCAACGTTCAAGAAAGCGCGCAAGTACCCCTCGTTCACCTTTCCGCAGTCGGGCTATCGAGTGGACGGTAACACCGTCACGATTGACGGAGTGAAATACAAGTTCGTCAAGCATCGTGAGATCGGCGGACAGATAAAAACGTTGACCGTCAAGCGCGATGCCGTTGGACGGTTGTGGCTGGTTTTCAGTGTCATCGAGACCATCAGCATGGGCGAAGTCAGCACGGGTAAAAGCGGCGGCTTCGACTTTGGACTGAAAACGTTCTTGACAGACAACGAAGGTCGCGGCTACAGCAGTCCGC
>JACMMD010001236.1 GCA_014379235.1 Anaerolineae bacterium | reverse complement strand
TCGGCATCCGCAGCGCCGCGCATCTCGTTGAAGAACGCGATTTTGACGGCGTTGAACAGATTATGCGCGTACTTTTGCAGTTCGGCGGCGCGCATCGACAGCCGAAATATGGGCGCGTCGAACGGCTTGAACAGCGCTTCTAACGCATCTCCCGCCGCTACGTCATCGACACCAATCACCACAGCCGGAGGACGCAGCGCATCGGCGTAAGCATGTTTCTCGCGGAGATATTCGGGACACACGCACACGCCGAAATCTTTTCCGCCCTGCTTGCCTGATGCCGCTTCCAACGCCGGAATAATAATCGTCTGAGTGGTTCCCGGTAGGACGGTGCTTTTCACGACCACCAGCGGATATTCCGCACTCGAACGCGCCAGTCTATCACCAAGTGCCAACGCCGCCTCACGCATCAACGAATAGTCGGCTTGTCTGTCGGTAGTGGGTGTCGGCACACATAAAAACGAGACATCGGTGGCAGTGGACAAAGCATCGTCTGGACAGTTTGCTTGCAGCCCGCGCTGACGCAGCGCGAGAACCGTATCGGGGTTCGTGTCGATGTAGCCAACTGTATATCCATGTGCCGCTAGGGCCGCGCCAAGTGCCTGACCGACCACGCCCGCTCCGATGATTTCCGTTTGCATAAGAACCTATTGTGTACTTGGCCGATCATGTCAACGATTGTTGACTGCCAAAGTAATCATTACCTTCAAGGCGCGTCCTTATCCGCCGCCGATTCCGGCTGAGGCTGGACGTGTGGCGGTTGATGTGCGCGTCGGTGTTGGTGTGGCTGTCGCTGTCAGCGTACTGGTCAACGTCGCAGTCGGTATTACAGCCGTTGGCGCAGGCAGCACATTCACCGCGATTTGCAAGTTATCGACGTTGAAGTTCGGCGCACAAGCGAACTCTGCCCGCTGTCCCCAACCCGTCACCCCGCCGGAAAGCTGCACACGCAGCCAGCGGCGGCCTGCATCTTGCGCGTCCACGACCACCCTCGCACCGGGATTGAGCGTGCCGACGACCTGATGCGCTGCATCGGGGCCAGCGCGCAAGATAACACTCTCACCTGCCGGAATACACTCCGGGTTCACCACATCAATCGTGATCGACTGTTCCAGCGTATTGCCAATTTCGTCCTCAGCGATGAGCGTGATACTGAACGGGTTTTGTGGAACGCCCACGATCTCGCTGATCGTCCCCTGTGCCCCGAAGGTGGGTTGCAGCGGCGTATTACTGAACGATTCGACACCGCTCAAACGGGTCGAAACCGCGCCGGGAACGTTCCAGCGCAGCGACAACGACTGCACGACGTAGCGCACCATCTGGGCCGGTTCAGCGGCGAAGAACTCCGCCTGCATTGGCTGATAGACGTTGATGGTCTGGCTGGCGCTGGCTTGTTGATCTCCGTTCGTGCCTAACAGCGAGACGATCACTTGGCCTGCGAGGTTCTCGGTAGATAGGTTGATGCTGTTCAGTTCGGGGTCGGTGACGCTGGCGACAGGCGTCCCGTTGAGGCTGATACTCAGGTCAGCAACATCGGTGGCCAGCCAAGTGATCGACAGCGTTTCGCCGCGTGGAATCTGAGCGCTGCCGCCCTGTACCGTCAGCGACGTGATTACTGGCTGCGGCGGTGGCTGTCTCAATACAAGCGCCAATCCGCCAACAATCAGCAGCAGCATAGCCAATATTCCGGCTGCGATGACGTACAGCGTCCATTGTGGCAGCGGCGGCGTTTCCGTGTAGTAAGCGCGCTGCACGGCCAGAAAACCGGATGGATCGCCGGAACGCACGGACACATCGAAAACGTGTTCACGCGGCGCCCCGAACATACTGGTACGTTTGGGGCGAGCCTCAAGCTGTACCATCTGACGCGCACCGGGAGCGAGCGTCACCTTCGCCGACGTAATACTGAAGTCGAGTGTTTCGTTGGTTTTGCGCGTCCCCTGCGTCATCAGGCGCACATGCTCGCGGGCATTCACGGCGTTGACGCTGGCTTTGCCGCCGATGGGCCTCGCCCCTGCTAATATCCCCAACGCCATCGGAGACACATCAACGCCCGCCGCGCTGACGGTTAGGGGTAGGTTCGCGCTGCCCTGATTATGCAAATGCAACCGGAAACGCTCTTTGCCCTTGAGACGCTGGTTTTGCAGCGCCATGCCGAAGCCGCCGAACGGTAAAACTTGCAGCGTAATCTCCGCTTGCAGTTTCATTTCCGGCTTTTCTTGCGGATACACGCGCACACTCACCGGATAGATGCCCGGTTTGCTATCGTAACGGCGCGTGGGTTTGATGTTAATCAGCACTTCGGCGGTGTTTTGCGCGGTAATGCGCGGTGTCGGACGGTCAAGGCGCACCCAATCAGCAGGCAGCCCATCGACCTCGACAGCATAACGCATGATGTCATCGCTGGTGTTGCTGATAATCAGTTGGGCGGAGATATGCGCGCCCGGTGCAACTCCTTGCTCTGGCCCTTGCACATGAATATTGAACTCCGGCAGCGATACCTCGACGCGCTGTGTTTCCTCTTCGACTGCGGCCATCGGCTGCGTCGGTTGGTCGTCAATGCGATGGTAGATGATTCGCAGCGTGCCGATTTGAATTTCTTCGCCGCCGCCCAGTGCGCGCTTTTCGCTGCCTGTCAGCCGCACACCATCAATAAAGGTGCCGTTCACCGAGTCAAGATCGGTCAGGAACACCTGCCCTTTTTCCTGCGCGATGCTGATGTGATAGCGCGAGATGGTGTTGGTATCCAGCATAATGGTGTTACCGCTGGATCGACCAATTGATGAGGTCTGCTCTGTAAGCGGAAAAGTTCTGAACAGCCCGTCCGGCCAGAAGACATCCAGACGACCATAGGCCATGAAACGCGCTCCCGTCGTTGATCGAACCAATACCGATTGTAACTTGTGCTAAGGCGCTATCAAAGTGCGGGTTATGCGCCAGTGGTATTCCGTTGGGATGGCGACGATAGGGCGTTGAGGAAAAAAGAGGGCAAAAACCTACCGCAGGGATGCAGAGGGGCAGAGACGCAGGGGAATATTAAGTGACGTTTTCGCTTAATTCGGCGCGTACCTGCATCAGCAAGCGTCCGAGATGGTTCTGCCCGATCCAGCGCTCGTCTTTCAGCACCGCGCCCCAGAAGCGATCATTCCACGTATTGCCCTCGATGAGTTCGGCGTCCCCTGTTGCCAGCAGCAGTTGACCGATTTCCGCGTGGCGCGTGAATTTCTGGCGCAGCAGGTCGAGCATGATGTTCAGCTTGACGGTTTCCCAATCGTCGCGCAGGTTCACGCGACGGCCCAGTCGTTTGGCCGCGCCGGGAGAACTGGCGATTTGCAGTTTGTAGCGTTCGTCGGGATTGTCGGTTTTCGCCGCTTGGAAGGCATGTTCAATCGAGGGGTAGTCGATGTCATCTAGCGCGACGGGACAAAGATAAAAGTTCGAGAGGAAGTCGTATTCGCTGTGAAAGTTCGTGATTATGTCGGGCATTTTAAAGCCTACCTCACCAAGCCAAGACGACGCAGTTCATACAGCACAAGCCGCTCCCACGGCGTACTCGTATCCACCGAGACGTAATGCACGCCGCGCCGCGCACAATCCGCACGAATGTCGTCGCGCCATGCTGCCAACCGCCGCGTATACAAATCGCGCATCGTGCCATCGATAGTTACTTCTTGCGATATGCCCGTCTCGACATCCACCAAGCGCAAATCGCCACCAAGTGGTGGTTCAACCTCATCCGGCGACATGATGTGCAGCAGTGCCACCTCATAGCCTTTGCCGAGCAGCACGTTCAAGCCTTCGATGTAACCGCTTGGCGAAAACATATCGGTAGCGATCAAACACAAACCGGGACGCGACGAGCGCAGCGCGTAATCTTTGAGCGCCACGTTCAAGTCGGTGATGCCGCCTGTTTCCAGAGCTTGCACGAAGTTCATCATGGTCACGCCCTGACCACGCCCACGAGCCGGCCCGAAATGCCGCGTTCCCGCATTGCTCATGGCCGCGATAGTCGTGCGATCATTGTTACTCAGCGCGATATAGGCCAGCGCGGCCATCAAACGCTGCGCGTAAGCCAACTTATTCTGGTCGAACTCGCCTTCCTGCGGCCAATCCATACTGGCTGACGTGTCAAGAATCAGATGCACCGCAAGGTCTTCTTCGTCCTCTAATAACTTGATATATGGGCGTTCCAGCCGCGCATAGATGTTCCAGTCCAACCGCCGCAGATCGTCGCCCTGTGTGTAGTTTCGATAATCGGCAAACTCGATGCTCGTGCCGCGCCGTTTCGAGCGCCGTTCGCCCTTGATCGCGCCTGCCCGAACGCGACTGGCGATCAAGCTCAACTGTTGCAGCTTACGCCGCGTTTTCTCGTCAAACAGTTTTTGTTTATCGGCCATCAGTTATTTCTCTAGGGGCAGCCGGAACAGCAGCTCACCCTCTACGATCTTGCCCGTATCTTGAAAGCCTAAACTAGTGTACAGCGCCCGTGCTACATGATTGTCCGGCTCGAATGAAATGTAAATTTCGGTGCAGTCCGGCTTCGCGCTTAGAAGGTCGATCACCCGCTGCATGATGGCCCGTCCATAGCCTTTACGCTGATGCTCCGCCGAAACCATCAGCCGCGCAACCCAGTACGCTTTGGTTTCGTCGGGGTCAAAGTCAAACATGGTAAACCCGACCAGCATATCACCATCATACGCGGCCTTGACCCATGCAATTTCAGGGTAGTAAAACGCTTCTA